>DATJRL010000409.1:0-8430 GCA_035504785.1 Caulobacteraceae bacterium | reverse complement strand
GTGTTCACGGCGATCAGCGTCGTCTGCTGCTTCTTCTTCCTGCCGGAGACGAGGGGACGGTCGCTGGAGAACTAAAGAGCTGAGCCGGCTGCAAGAGCCGGGGCCGGATCCTCCGGTTCTCGGACGCCCTCTAGCTTGGTGACGGCGCGTCCGGCCCCGGATCAGCGCCGCCGATGGCGGCTTGTCCGGGGTGACGGAACCGGATTGGGTGCGTGGCGACAACCCCGGGAGCAAGCATGGCCTACCAAGCGGCGCTGAAGGACTACCGGAAATTTCGGTTCGGCCACGGGCGCTGGACGCGGGACGTGTATCGGCGCGGCTCCGGGCCGGCCGTGATCGTGATCCACGAGATGCCGGGGCTGCATCCGCACGTGATCCGCTTCGCCGACCATGTGGCCGCGGCGGGGATGACGGTGTTCTGCCCGGTGCTGTTCGGCGTCGCCGGACGGCCCGCCACGCATCCGGGCGGCATGCTGACGATGCTGGGCGGCATGTGCATCCGCCGCGAGTTCCATGCCTGGGCCGCCGACAGATCGAGCCCGATCGTCGACTGGCTGCGCGCGCTGGCCCGCGAGGTCCACGGCGAATGCGGCGGCAAGGGGGTCGGCGCGGTCGGCATGTGCTTCACCGGCGGCTTCGCGTTGGCGATGATGACCGAGACCAGCGTGGTCGCCCCGGTGTTGTCGCAGCCCTCGCTGCCGATGGTGATGGGCAACGCGGCCCGCGCACCCACGATCGACGCGTCGCCGGCCGAGATCGCCTGCGCCAAGAAGCGCTTCGCCGAGGAAGACCTGTCGATGATCGGTCTGCGCTTCTACGGCGATCCGTTCGTGCCCGACGCGCGCTTCGAGACGCTGAAGCGCGAGTTCGGCGACCGGTTCGAGGCGATCGAACTCGACCCGAAAGACGCGGCGCCCGGGCCGTTGAAGAACCCCCACTCGGTGCTCACCTCCAACCTCGCCGAGGACGGCCCGACCAAGGCCGCGGAGGAACGGGTGATCGCCTTCTTCCGCGAACGAACCGGCGCGAGCACCGATCGCGGCCCTGTTTCCTCCCACCCGTAACGGCGTACGGGATCTGGAGCCTGGCGAGGACGGTCAGGCCGCCGCGCAGCTCTCGAAGCCGACCCGCAACAGCGCCTCGTCGAGGTTGCGGCCGATGAACACCATGCGGCTGGAGCGGTCGTCGCCGGCCTTCCACGGCGCCTGGAAGTCGCCTTCCAGGATCATGTGCACCGCCTGGAACACCAGGCGACGATCCTCGCCCTTCACGTTGAGGATGCCCTTGGCGCGCAGGATGTCCGGCCCCTGGCGGGCCAGGAGGTCGTTCAGCCACTGGGTCACGCGCTGCGGATCCACGGCCCTATCCATGCGCAACGACACCCCCTTGATGTCGTCGTCGTGCACGTGGTCGTGATGCTCGTGCCCCTCGTGGTCGTGATCGTGATCTTCGTCGCAGTGCTCGTCGTGCACATGCCCCGGCTCGCCATGCGCTGGGTTCAGGAACTCGGGCTCCAGTTCGAGGATGCGGCCCAGGTCGAAGCCGCCACGGCCGAGAATGGCGTCGAGCGGCACGTTGGAGCGCTGGGCGCGGTGGATCGGCGCCAGTGGGTTCAGCCGCCTCAGGCGAGCCTCGATGCCCTTGAGCTCGGCCTCGGGTACGAGGTCGGTCTTGTTGAGCACGATCTGATCGGCGAAGGCGATCTGCTCGCGCGCCTCGCGGCTGTCGTTGAGCCTGAGGTCGATGTGTTTGGCGTCGACCACCGTGGTCACCGAGTCGAGCTTGGCCTTGGCTCGCACCTCCTCGTCGACGAAGAAGGTCTGGGCCACCGGTCCGGGGTCGGCCAGGCCGGTGGTCTCGATGACGATGCCGTCGAAGCCGCCGCCGGAGCGGGTCTGTCGCTTCATCAGCCCCTGCACCACCCGGATCAGATCGCCGCGCACCGTGCAGCAGACGCAGCCGTTGTTCATCTCGAACACTTCCTCGTCGGCGCCCACCACGAGGTCGTTGTCGATGCCGATCTCCCCGAACTCGTTGACGATCACGGCGTACTTCTTCCCGTGTTCCTCCGACAGGATGCGGTTGAGGAGCGTGGTCTTGCCGGCGCCGAGGTAGCCGGTGAGGACGGTGACGGGGGTCTGGGTCATGGACGCTTATTAGGGGATCGGCCGCCACGCTTCCAAGGGGGATAGGCGCGCCGTGACGCTTGACCTCGCCGCGCGGGACTTTAAGGAGCGCGGCCATGGATCCAGCCCTCGCCGCCGCTGACCAACGCCGACGCCCGCTGCGGGCGTCCGCCGGCGCGCGTCCGAGCCTGCGACGAAGCGCTCATTAGCGACCCGATCCGGGTCTTCCGCCCTCGTCCAACCTACCCCGCGCCGCGGACAGCCGCTTCGTGCCGCCGCCGCTGACCTGCGAGACCACCATTGACTCTCTCAATCCCCGATGTCCGGCTGCGGCTGGGCGGGCCCGCCGACGCCGACGCGATCCAGGCCCTCACCCGCGCCGCCTACCAGCCCTGGGTGGCCGTGATCGGCCGCGAGCCGCTGCCGATGCAGTCCGACTATGTTGCGGCGATCGCCCAGCACCGCTTCGACCTCGCCTTCCGCGGAGACGATCTCATCGGCCTCATCGAGACCCGCGGGGCGCCGGATCACCTGCTGGTCGTTAACGTCGCGGTGGCGCCGGCATGGCAGGGCCAGGGGCTCGGCCGCCGGCTGATGGCAGAGGCCGAGAGGCTGGCGCGGGCCGCTGGCCTGCCCGAGCTGCGCCTCTACACCAACGCGGCCTTCGCACGGAACCTGCGGCTCTACCGCGACCTCGGCTTCGCCGTGGCCCGGCGCGACCCTGGCCCGCGCGGCGTCACCGTGCACATGGCCCGGCGCCTCGACACGCCGCCCCGGCGGCTGCTGTTCCTGCCAGGCGCCGGCGCCGATCCGGCGTTCTGGCGGCCGCTGGGCGAGAGGCTGCCGGGCGCCTGGACCAAGCGCTACTTCGGCTGGCCGGGTCTTGGCGACCAGCCGCCCGATCCGGCGGTGAACTCCATCGCTGACCTTGTCGCCCTGGTGGAGGCCGAACTCGACCCCGGCCCGGCCGACCTGCTCGCCCAGTCCATGGGCTGCGTGGTGGCGTTGCAGGTCGCGCTGCGCCATCCCGAGAAGGTGCGCAGACTGGTGCTGACGGCCGCCTCCGGCGGCGTCGACGTCGCCGACCTCGCGCGTTTCGACTGGCGCGCCAACTATCGCCGCCAACACCCCAACGCCGCGCCGTGGATCACCGAAGAGCGTATCGACCTCACCGCCGAGATCCCTCGGATCGACAGCCCCGCGCTGCTGCTCTGGGGCGACAGCGACCCGATCAGTCCGGTCGCGGTGGGCGAGCAGTTTGCGGCGCTGTTGCCGGACGCGCGGCTCCATGTGGCGAGGGGGGCCGGCCACGACCTCGCCCAGACCCACGCGCCCGACCTCGCGCCGCTCGTCGAGGCGCATCTGCGATAGTGGGGGATGAAGCACCAACAGCACGGTGATAGGGTCAGGCTGTTTGGCGGACCTGCCCAACTTCGCTATCTTCGCGCCCTTCGTGTTGAACTTGGAGCGCGCCCGGCGCGTCACGATGGCTGGCGCATTGCGTTGACTCGCGAGGCGCCTTCGCTATAACGCCGCCTCCCTCGCCCGCGGGTCCGCTCGCGGGCGCATTCCTTTTCGCCAGGGCCTTCGAGATGTACGCGGTGATCAAGACCGGCGGCAAGCAATACCGGGTCAAGCCCGGCGACGTGCTCGTCGTCGAAAAGCTGGACGGAGCGCCCGGCGCCAAGGTGGCCTTCGACCATGTGCTGATGGTCGGCGAGGGCGACAAGGTCACCGTCGGCGCGCCGCTGGTGGAAGGCGCCAGCGTCAACGCCACCCTGATCGAGACCCGCAAGGGCGAGAAGGTGAAGATCTTCAAGAAGATCCGCCGACAGGGCTATCGCCGCACGCGCGGCCATCGACAGCCCGAGAGCGTGTTTCGCGTCACCTCGCTGGTGGCCGGCGGCAAGACCGAGAGCTGGGACGGCGAAGTCAGCCTGACCACCTTGGCCGAGCTGAAGCTGCGCGCCCGCAACCTCGCGCGGAGCGCGTCCTCCACGCCCGCCGCCGTCGAGGTCGAGACCGTCGTCGAGACCAAGGGCAAGGGCAAGCCGGCCCGCGTGCAGGCCAAGGTCGTCGAGGAGGCCCTGCCGACCGTCCCCGATGCCGCCGTCACCGAGGCGCTGGTCGAGGCGGCCGCCGCCGAAGCTGTCGCGGAGGTCAAGGCCGACGCATCGGCCAAGCCGAAGAAGGCCGCTGGGGCCAAGAAACAGCCGCCTGGCAAGGGGCCCACCGCCAAGGACGTCGCCAAGTCCGGCGCGCCGAAGCAGACCCGGGCTCAGGCGCGCGCGCCGGTCCGCCGGACCGCCCCTCGCGGCAACAAGGGCTAGGAGTCAGGTCCCATGGCACACAAGAAATCCGGCGGCTCCTCGCGCAACGGGCGCGATTCAGCCGGCCAGCGCCTTGGCGTGAAGAAGTTCGGCGGCGAAGCGGTGCTCGCCGGCAACATCCTCGTGCGTCAGCGCGGCGCGAAGTTCTGGCCGGGCGACAACGTGGGCATGGGCAAGGACCACACCCTGTTCGCCAAGAAGACCGGCCACGTGAAGTTCGTGACCAAGGCCAAGAACCGCACCTACGTGGCGGTGGCGCCGGCCGAGACCGAATAAGGCGATCCGACTGCCGATCCGGATCGCAACGAGCGTGATCCGGACGCAAGGAGACCAGGCGGAGTCCGGATCGCCGGACCCCGCCTTTTTTTCTTGCGCCGAGGAGGGCCGCATGATCGCCGCGATTGACCGTCCGACGCTCTCGACCGCGCGGCTCACGCTGCGCCCCACGACGTTGGGCGACGCGCCCCGCATCGCCGAGTTGGCCAACGACTACGACGTCGTGAAGACCACCGGCGGCATGCCGTTCCCCTACCGACTGGCCGACGCCGAAGCCTATCTGGCGCGTCGCCGGGCCGCCGATCCGGCGCGCGAGGCCCTGTTCGCCATCGACCTTCACGGCGAGGGGCTCGTCGGCCTGCTCGGGTTTCAGCCCACCGGCGAACTCGCCCCCGAGGTCGGCTACTGGCTCGGCAAGGCGTACTGGGGTCGGGGCATCGCCAGCGAGGCGTTGGCCGCGGCTGTGGCGTGGGCCGGCGAGGCCTGGCGGCGGCGCTGCCTGCTCGCCTGCCACCACCTCGACAACCCGGCCTCGGGGCGGGTGCTCGCGCGCGCCGGCTTCCTCTACACCGGCCGCGTCGAGATGAAGCCTTGCCGCGCCCGCGGCGAGGACGCGCCCTGTCGCTGGATGGCGTGGATCGCCTGAGAGGCGATTTTTGCGATCGTGACTGGACAGGCGCCGTCGAACGCGCAGTGTCTCGCTCCAAGGTGTCCTGGGATCGGCCCCATAGCGTCGGCGACGACGTCTTCCGCGCCGTGTTCGAATCTTCGCCGCGGCCGCTGCTGCTGATGGCCGCCGATCCGCCGCGCTTCACGATGGTGGCGGTGAACGGGGCCCACGCGCGAGCCTTCTCCACCACCCGCGAGGCGCTGGAAGGCCGGGGCGTCTTCGACGTGTTTCCGGCCGATCCCGAGCCGACCGTCGCCCGCTTCGTCGAGGCTATCCGCGCATCGCTGATGCGGGTGATGGACTCCGGCGACGTCGACCAGATGCCGATCGGACGGCTGACGGCGCCCTCGCGCACCGGCGAACTGGTGGATCGCTACTGGACGGCGACGCACACGCCGATCCGCGCCGCGGACGGGGCCATCTCCCACATCGTCAGCGCCACGCAGGATGTGACCGGCGAGGTCCATGAGCGGCGCAGCGAGGCGGCGCGCGACCTCTTGATCCGCGAGGTCGATCACCGCGCCCGCAACGCCCTGACCGTGGTGCAGTCGCTGGTGCGGCTCTCCCGTGCGGAGACATTGGATGACTTCCGCGAGGTGATCGAGGGTCGGATCTGCAGCCTGGCGCGCGCCCAGACCTCGCTGGCGGCGCGCAAATGGGAGGGCGCGTTCCTGGACGACATCGTCGGCGGCGCGCTCTCGGCGATCACCACGCCCGAACGGCTGACGATCGGCGGTCCGCGACTGGTGCTGCCGCCGGACCATGTGCAGGCGGTGAGCATGATCCTGCATGAACTGGCCACCAACGCGGTGAAACACGGGGCGCTGGCTGAGGCGGGCGGAGCGCTTTCCGTCACCTGGTCGCGTACCGAGGGGCGGACTGTGCGGATCGACTGGCGCGAGCAGACGGCGGCGCCGATCGCGCCACCCCGGGCCCCGGGCTTCGGTTCGCGGCTGATCGCCCAGCTCATCGCCCAGCTGAGGGGCCACATCGCGTACGACTGGCCCGTCACCGGCCTCGTCGCCCGGATCGAGTTCCAGCGGACACGCTGAGCCGCCCGTCGTTCATTCATTGCCGTCGCAGCGGCGCGCCGCAGGTGACAAACGCGCTGGAAGGCCCTATATGCACGTCCACATCGTCCGTTGGCGCTGGATGGCGCTTACGAGCGGCGGCTCCGAAAGGGCCGGCCGCTTTTTTCTTGGCCGGAGCGAGGCAGAGGTTGCGCGGCAAGACCGCCGAAGATCAGAGGCTCCTGGAGCTGCTCGACCCTGTGGCCGAGGCGGCGGGCTACGACATCGTGCGCCTCAGGATGATGGGCGGCGACCATCGCCGCACGCTGCAGATCATGGCCGAACGCCCCCCTGAAGAAGGCGAGTTCGGCGGCGCGATGCGGGTCGAGGATTGCACGGTGCTGTCGCGCGCCGTCTCCGAGGTGCTGGACGCCGCGGATCCGATCAAGGGCGAATACAATCTCGAGGTCTCCAGCCCGGGCATCGATCGTCCACTCACCCGGCTTCAGGACTTCGCGACCTACGCCGGCTGCGAGGCCAGGCTGGAGCTCGACCGTCTGGTCGAGAACCGCAAGCGCTTCAAGGGCGTGCTGGCCGGGGTGGACGGCGACAACGTCGCCATCGACCTCGATGGCGAGGAAGAAACCGCGCTCGCGCCCTTCGCCTGGATCGTCGAGGCCAAGCTCGTCATCACCGACGACCTGCTGAAGCGAGGCGCCGAGGCCCGAGCGGCCCGTCTTTCATCTTCCCCTTTGGGGGAGGTGTCGGCGAAGCCGACGGAGGGGGCCTCCGCCAATCCTTCCCCTTTGGGGGAGGTGTCGGCGAAGCCGACGGAGGGGGCCTCCGCCATAAGAGAACCGGGCCGCTGGCCCCCTGCGGCCCAGCGGGCCGCTTCCCCCAGAGGGGGAAGAGAAAGGACTTGAAACCATGAGCGTCACCGGCATCTCCGCCAACCGTCAGGAGCTGCTCCAGATCGCCGACGCGGTCGCCCGCGAGAAGGCGATCGAGAAGGAGATCGTCATCGAGGCGATCGAGGAGGCGATCCAGAAGGCCGCGCGCACCCGCTACGGCGCGGAGCACGACATCCGCGTCACCATCGACCCGAAAACCGGCGAGACCACCATCCGTCGGTTCGTCACCGTGGTCGAGGACGACGCCGAGGAGGTCAACGACTACGCCCAGAAGCGCCTGACCGACGCCCTGCGCGACGACAAGGACGCTTTCGTCGGCAAGGTCTACGAGGAAATCCTGCCGCCCTTCGAGTTCGGCCGCGTCCAGACCCAGACCGCCCGCCAGGTGGTCACGGGCAAGGTGCGCGAGGCCGAGCGCGAAAGGCAATACGAGGAGTTCAAGGACCGCGCCGGCGAGATCGTCAACGGCGTCGCCAAGCGGGTCGAGTACGGCAACGTCATCGTCGACCTGGGCCGCGGCGAGGGGATCATGCGCCGCGACCAGTCGATCCCGCGGGAGAACTTCCAGGTCGGAGACCGGGTGCGCGCCTACATCTATGACGTCCGTCGCGAGACCAAGGGCCCGCAGATCATGCTCTCCAGAGCCCACGGCGGCTTCATGGCCAAGCTGTTCGCCCAGGAAGTGCCGGAGGTCTACGACGGGGTCATCGAGATTCGCGCCGTGGCCCGCGACCCCGGCAGCCGCGCCAAGATGGCGGTGGTGTCCAACGACTCCTCCATCGACCCGGTCGGCGCCTGCGTCGGCATGCGCGGCAGCCGCGTGCAGGCGGTGGTCGCCGAGCTGCAGGGCGAGAAGATCGACATCATCCAGTGGAGCGGCGACGAGGCCACCTTCCTGGTCAACGCGCTGGCGCCGGCGGAGGTCACCAAGGTGGTGATGGACGAGGAAGCCGGGCGCGTCGAGGTGGTGGTGCCGGACGAGCAGCTGTCGCTCGCCATCGGCCGCCGCGGCCAGAACGTGCGTCTCGCCAGCCAGCTGACGGGCTGGCAGATCGACATCATCACCGAGACCCAGGACAGCGAGCGCCGCCAGCGCGAGTTCGCCGA
>DATJRL010000408.1:0-3221 GCA_035504785.1 Caulobacteraceae bacterium | reverse complement strand
CGACCCGGCGACCGAGGCGGCGCTCGCCACGGAGATGGAAGCCGCGCCTGAAGGCCCGCTTCGCGCCGCCCTGATGCGGCTGGGCCGGGCTGTCCGCCGCAGAGACTCCGCGTGAGCCCCAGCGGCGACTTGCCGGCCGCCCTCGAACCAGCCGATGATCCTTGCCCGTGCGACCGATTCTCGTCGTCGAGGGGGTTCGAGGACCTCGCCTGATGCGCCCGACCGCCCGATGGGCCGTCCTGATCGTGATGCTGTGCCTGGCCGCCTGCCAGCGCCCTCACCCCGCGCCTCCGTCGGCGCAGGACATGGCCATGGGATCGCCAAGCGCGCCGGTCACCGTGATCGAGTACGCCTCGGTGGCGTGCCCCCACTGTGCACAGTTCCACATTGACGTCTTCCCGGCGTTCAAGGCCCGCTACATCGACACAGGCAAGGTGCGCTGGATCCTGCGCGAGGCGCTCACCGGCGACACGGCCCTGGCGGCGGCCGGGTTCCTGACCGCCCACTGCGCGGGAAAGGACAAGTATTTCAGCGTCGTGGACGACATGTTCCACGCCCAGGCGCAGATGTTCGCCAGCGGCGATCCGGAACCGGCGATGCTCGAGATCGCCGGGCGCGCGGGCCTGACGCCTGCTCAGTTCCAGGCGTGCATCCGCGACCCCGCGGCTCTGGCGGCAATCGAGGCGCGGTGGCGGGAGGAGGAGCGCAAGGAAGGGGTTCGCCAGACGCCGACATTTGTGATCAACGGCCGCGTCTATACGGGCGCGCTCACCGGCCCCGAACTCGACAGCGCCGTGGCGCGCGCCCAAGGAGTGAAGCTGTAGGATGTCGCGACGTCGCGCCCTTGCCCGGGGTCTCGGGATCGCCCTGGCCGCGGGCCTGGCCGCAGCATCGGCCGCCGCCGCGGCGAGCGCGCCCGAGCATGCGCTGGGCTCGCCGAGCGCGCGCGTGACGGTGATCGAATACGCCTCAGTCGGCTGCCCTCACTGCGCGGCCTGGGCCAATGACGTGTTTCCTGCCTTCAAGAAGCAGTGGATCGATACGGGGAAGGTCCGTTTCGTCTTCCACGAGATGATCACCGGCGATGCGGACCTCGCCGTCGCCGGCTTCATGGTCGCCGACTGCGCTCCGGCCGACAAATATTTCCAGGTCGTCGACGCCATCTTCGCCGACCAGGCGGGCGTGGCGCAGGGCGGCGGCGCGGCCCTGCTGAAGCTGGCGCAGGCGGCAGGCATGACGCCGGCCCAGTTCGACGCCTGCCTGACCAACCATCAGGCCATCGCCGACCTGCAGACACGCACCGACAAGGACGCGCAGGACCACGGCGTCCAGTTCACCCCGACCTTCTTTGTCAACGGCCAGAAGCTGGACGGCGATCCGACCCTGAAGGACCTGGGCACAGCGATCGAGAGCGCCGAACGCGCTCGCCGCAAGGGATAGGGCAGGCGCCTTGCACGTCACGCGGCTGCGCCTCTCGGGCTTCAAGTCCTTCGTCGACGCCACCGACTTTCCGGTCGAACCTGGCCTGACAGGCGTGATCGGGCCCAACGGCTGCGGCAAGTCGAACCTGCTCGAAGCGCTGCGGTGGGTGATGGGCGCGACCTCGGCCAAGGCGATGCGCGGCGAGGGCATGGAGGACGTGATCTTCTCCGGGTCGTCGGTCCGCCCGTCGCGCAATCACGCCGAGGTCGTGATCACCCTCGACAACGCCGACCGCACGGCGCCGGCGGCCTACGCCTCCCACCCGGTCCTCCAGGTCAGCCGCAAGATCGAGCGCGGGGCTGGCTCGACCTACCGCATCAACGGCTCGGAAGTCCGCGCGCGCGACGTGCAGCTGCTGTTCGCGGACGCCTCGACGGGAGCCAATTCCCCCGCCCTGGTGCGCCAGGGGCAGATCTCGGAGCTGATCGCGGCCAAGCCGCAGAACCGCCGGCGCATCCTCGAGGAAGCCGCCGGGGTGGCCGGCCTGCACGGGCGTCGCCATGAAGCCCAGTTGAGGGTGAAGGCCGCCGAGGCCAACCTCACCCGGCTCGACGACCTCGCCCGCGAAGTCGAGATGCAGCACTCCCGCCTCAAGCGCGAGGCGCGCGCGGCGGCGCGCTACAAGACGCTGGCGGCCCAGATCCGCAAGGTCGAGGCGGCGCGCATGCACGTCCGCTGGGCGGAGGCGGCCGCCATCCACGCGACCGCCCGGGAAGAGGCGGCCGCAGCAGTGGGCCATGCCTTGGCAACTGCCCAGGACGCGGCTCGCGCGGCGACTGCGCTGATCGCCGCGGACGCCGCCTTGCCGCCGCTGAAGGAGGCCGCAGCCGCGGCCGCAGCGGTTCTCGGCCGGCTGACGATCGAATCGGACCGCGCCGAGCGCGATCTCGCGGCCGCGCGCGCGGAAGCCGAGCGCCTGGCCGGCGATGTTGCCCGCCTTGTCGCCGACCGCGGCCGGGAGACGACGAGCCAGGAGGACGCGCAGGCCGCCCTCCAGCGGCTGACCGCCGAGTTGGACCGCGTCAGGTCGGAAATCGACCAAACGCCTGAACGTCTGCCCGCCCTGAGGGCAGAGGCCGAGGCTGCAGAGGCGCAGGCTGGCGCTCGCGCGCGCGAGGTCGAGGCTCTTGCCGGTCGGCTGGCCGCCATGCAGGCCGAGGCGCGGGCCAGCGCCTCCAGGGTGCAGGACGCGCGCGAGCGTCTCGCGCGCAGCGACCGCGCATTGGCGCAGACGCGGAATGAACGCACCGCTCTTGGCCCGGCCGAGGACCCCAGGCTTCCCGCCGCCCGGGAAGCCGTCGACGCGGCGAGCGCCGCCGAGGCGGACGCGCGGGAGGCGCTGCACGGCGCAGAAGCGGCCCGGCTTGAAGCGGCCAGGATCGAATCCGACTTGCGCAAGATCGCCCGCGCGGCCGAGGACGCCCTGGCCCAACGCGAAACCTCGGCGCGCGGCCTCTCCGAGCTCACGCGCGCGCCCGCGGCGGGAACTTCGTCGCCGGTGCTGGAGAAGGTCACACCCAACGCCGGCCTCGAGATCGCGCTCGCGGCGGCCCTGGGCGAGGACCTCTCGGCGAGCCTCGATCCCGGCGCTCCCGCATTCTGGAGCGGCCGCGAGGCCGCGGCGCCCGATTGGCCGGCAGGCGTGACGCCTCTCACCGACAGCATCGACGCGCCGCCGGCCCTTGCCGCTCGCCTGGCCTATGTCGGGCTGGTCTCCCGCGAGGATGGCGCCCGGCTCG
>DATJRL010000407.1:0-11803 GCA_035504785.1 Caulobacteraceae bacterium | reverse complement strand
GGTGGTCGACGGGTTGCGGGTGATACGCTCCGGCGTCGGCCTCGGCGATCGGGTGGTGATCGACGGGGTGCAGAACGCCCATCCCGGCAAGCCGGTGCTGGCGCGCCAGGGCCGCATCGCGCCGGAAGCCACGCCCCCGATGGCGCCGGTCACGGCGCCCGCCTCGTCGGCGACCTTTGCCGTGACTCCATGAAATTCGCCCACTTCTTCGTGGACCATCCCGTCTTCGCGGCGGTGATCTCGATCGTGATCACGCTGCTGGGCGCGATCGCGCTGCCGACGTTGCCGGTGGCGCAGTATCCGCAGATTGCCCCGCCTACGGTGAATATCAACGCCACCTACCCCGGCGCCTCGGCCGAGACTCTGGCGACCACGGTCGCCCAGCCGATCGAGGAGCAGATCAACGGGGTCGAGGACATGCTCTACATGTCCTCGCAGTCCACCGGCGACGGTCACCTGACCATTACGGTCACCTTCAAGCTCGGCGCGGACATCGACAAAGATCTGGTGCTGACCGAGAACCGCGCGGCGGTCGCGGTCCCGCAACTGCCGGCCGCGGTGCAGGCGACCGGGCTGGTCGTGCGCAAGTCGTCGCCCGACGTGTTGCTGGCCGTGCACATGTACTCGCCCGACAACACCCTCGATCAGCAGTACATCTCCAACTATTTCACTCTGCACATCCGCGACGAGTTGCTGCGTCTGCCCGGCGTCGGCGACCTCGGCAGCCGGGCCGCGCGCGACTACGCCATGCGGATCTGGATCGATCCGGACAAGGCGGCCCAACGCGACCTGACGGTCGACGACGTGGTGAACGCCCTGCGCGCCCACAACATCCAGGTCGCCGCCGGCTCGATCGGCGAGCCGCCGTTCGGCGCCGGTTCGGCCGCCCGGCAGCTCGACATCCAGACACTGGGCCTGCTGACAACGCCCGAGCAGTTCGGCGAGATCATCGTCAAGCGCGACGCCGCGGGGCGCGTCACCAAGGTCTCCGACGTGGCGCGGGTGGAACTGGGCGCCGCCGACTACACCACCGACGCCCACCTCGCGATCCGAGACGCCAGCGGCGCCATCATCTCGCACAACGCCGCGGCGGTCGGCATCCTGCAGCTGCCGGGCGCCAACGGCCTGGAGACCGCCGAGCTGATCGAATCGACGATGAAGCGGCTGAGCCGCGACTTCCCGCCCGGGCTCAACTACCAGATCATCTACAACCCCACCGAATACGTGAGCGCCTCGATCACCGAGGTCGAGAAGACGCTCGGCATCGCCATCGTCCTCGTGGTGATCGTGATCGTGGTCTTCCTGCAGACCTGGCGCGCGGCGCTGGTTCCGATCCTGGCGATCCCAGTCGCGCTGGTCGGCTCGATGTCGGTGCTGAAGGCGTTCGACTTCTCGCTGAACACGCTAACCTTGTTCGCCCTGGTGCTGGCGATCGGCATCGTTGTCGACGACGCGATCGTGGTGGTGGAGAACGTCGAGCGCAAACTGGCGGAGGGGCTGACGCCGCGCGAGGCCGCCCACGCCACCGTGGACGAGGTCGGCGGCGCGCTGATCGCCATCGCGCTGGTGCTGATCGCGGTCTTCGTGCCCGCCGCGCTGGTGAGCGGCATCTCCGGCCAGTTCTACCGCCAGTTCGCGCTGACCATCGCCGCCACCGTGGTGATCTCGCTGACCGTCTCCTTGACGCTGTCGCCGGCGGTCTGCGTTCTGGTGTTGCGGCCCCACGGCGAGCACCGGCGCCCGCACGGGTGGCTGGCGCCTCTGCAGATGGCCGGCGACGCCTTCACACGGGGCTTTGGAGAGCTCAGCGGCTTCTACTCGCGCCTCACCACCCGGCTGATCCGCCTGCCCGGCGTCATGTTCGGCGCCTTCGCCGTGCTGCTGGGGCTGACCGTCCTGATGTTGAGCGCCACGCCCATCGGCTTCATTCCCAACCAGGACCAGGGCAATCTGATCGCCGCGATCCAGCTGCCCGCCGGCGCCTCTCTCGACCGCACCGACCGGGCGCTGGCGGAGGTGACGCGGGCCTCGCTGGGGACTCCCGGCGTTCTGGCGGCCAGCGCCTACGCCGGCGTCGACGCCACCTCCGGCGTCACCCAGTCGAACTCGGCGCAGATCTACCTGATATTGCAGCCGTTCGAGCAGCGCCTGCCGCTCGGTCTCACCGCCGAACGCATCGCCGAGACTCTGCGCGAGCGCATGGCCCAGATTCCCTCGGCCGACGTCAAGATCATCGACCCGCCGCCGGTGCGCGGCATCGGCACCGCGGGCGGCTTCAAGATGATCATCCAGGATCGCACCCAGCACACCTACGCCGAACTCGCGGATGCGGCGAACAAGGTGGCGCAGGCCGCCAACGCCTCGGGTTCGGTCAAGAACGCCTTCGTCAGCTTCAATACCGACACGCCCCGGATCTACGCCGACATCGACCGCACCAAGGCCGAGGTTTTGGGCGTGCCCGACAGCGACGTATTCGACACCCTGCAGACCTACCTCGGATCCACGTTCATCAATACCTTCAACTACTTGAACCACACCTACCAAGTCTACGCCCAGGCGGACTGGCCGTATCGCAACGACATCGGGGCGATCGGGCAGTTGAAGGCGCGGTCCGCGTCGGGGGCCATGGTTCCGCTGGGCGCCTTCGTGAACCTGCAGCGGACCACCGGGCCCTACCGCGTGCTGCGCTACAACCTCTATCCCGGCGCCGAGATCCAGGGCGATGCGGCGCCGGGCAAGTCCAGCGGCCAGGCGCTGGCGGCGATGGAGGCCGCCGCCGCCCACGCCCTGCCCAATGGCTTCGGCTACGAGTGGACCGATCTCGCGCTGCAGGAGAAGGCGGCCGGCGGCAGCGGCGGCCTGGTCTTCGTCCTGGCCGTGGTGTTCGCCTTCCTGGTGCTGGCCGCGCTTTACGAGAGCGTCACCCTGCCGTTCTCGGTGATCCTGATCGTGCCCATGTGCATCCTGGCGGCGATGGCCGGGGTGAACCTGATGGGGCGGGACAACAACATCCTGACCCAGGTGGGCCTCATCGTGCTGATCGGCCTGGCGGCGAAGAACGCCATTCTGATCGTCGAGTTCGCGCGCCAGGCGGAGGTCGAACACGGCATGCCCCGGCTCGAAGCCGCCGCCCATGCCGCCCACACCCGTCTGCGCCCGATCCTGATGACGTCGTTCGCCTTCATCTTCGGCGTCGCGCCGCTGGCGTTCGCGTCCGGCGCCGGGGCGGAGATGCGGCAGGCGCTGGGCATCGCCGTGTTCTTCGGCATGATCGGCGTGACGTTCTTCGGCCTCGTATTCACGCCGACCTTTTTCGTCGTGTTCCGGGCCGTCGCCGACCGTTTGCCGAAGCCGCCGAAGTTCCTGAAGGCGGAATCCAAGCCGGAGCCGGCGGAATGAGGCGCTGGCTCTCGCTCGCCCTCGCCCTGACCGCCTCCGCCTGCGCGGTCGGGCCGAACGTCCGCCCTCCGGCGACGCCGCCGGCCGCCGCCGCGCCGTTCGTCTCGGCGACGCCCGCCGTCGCCAGCTCCGACGCGCCCCCGACCGGCTGGTGGCGGCTCTACGACGACGCGACCCTCGACGACTTGGTCCAGCAGGCGCTGACGGAGAACAACGACCTGAAGGTCGCGGCGGCCAACCTCGCCAAGGCGCGGGGCGTGCTCTCCGAAGCCCGCGCGGGTCTCTTCCCCACCACCGACCTGGCCGCCAACGATCTCTGGGGCGTCAGCAGCGGCGACCAGCTCTACGACGCCATCGAAGACGCCAAGTTCAGCCCCTCATGGTATGCGACCGCGGGCCTCAACGTGAGCTATCAGGTCGATCTCTTCGGCCGCATCCGCCGGACCATCGAAGCCGCCCACGCCGACGCCGAGGCGACGGCGGAGGCGGAAAACGTGGTGCGGATCACCGTCGCGGCGGAGACCGCGCGGGCCTACGCCGACGCCTGCGCCTACGGCGAGCGGGCGGCGAGCGCGCGTCACAGCGAGACCGTCGCGCGCTCCATCCTCGACGTCACCACCCACATGCGCGACCTGGGCGCCCGATCCGACTTCGACCTGGCCAGCGCCGCCGCCGCCGAGGACGAGGCGCGGGCGGCCATCCCGACGCTGGAGGGCGAAGAGCGGGCGCAGCTCTACGAACTGGCGGTGCTGACCGGGCGACCGCCCGCGGAAATCTCGAAGGCCGCCGCGGCCTGCGTGGCCCCGCCCAGGATCGACAAGCCGCTGCCGGTGGGCGACGGCGCGGGGCTCCTGAAGCGCCGGCCGGACATTCGTCAGGCCGAGCGTCAGCTGGCGGCCGACACCGCCCGCATCGGCGTCGCTGCCGCCGACTTCTTCCCGACGGTCTCGCTGACCGGTTCCGGCGGCTCGGGGGGATCGAGCCTGAAGCAGTTCGCGGCCGCCTCCAGCCTCACCTACCAGCTGGGCCCGATGATCACCTGGAGCTTCCCGAACGTCGCGGTGGCGCGAGCCGAAGTGATCCAGGCCAAGGCGCAGGCGTCGGCCTCGATCGCCAGCTTCGACAGCGTGGTGCTGAACGCGCTGAAGGAGACCGAACAGGCGCTCACCACCTACGACGCCGAACTCGCCCGCCACGCGGCTCTGGTCCAAGGCCGCGACGACAACCAGCGCGCCTTCGACCTCGCCAAGTTGCAGCTGCAGCACGGCGCCATCGGCTTCCCCGACCTGCTGCAGACCGAGCGCAACCTCGCCGCCGCCGAAGCCGAACTCGCCGCCTCCGATCAGGCGCTGGTGGACGACCAGGTGGCGGTGTTCCAGGCCCTCGGCGGCGGCTGGCAGGACGCGCCGCCGGTGGTCCCGCCCTCCCCTCCTGGGGAGGGTGGCCGAACGAGGCGATAGCCGAGCGAGGGCGGTGGGGCTGTCCGGAGACAGCCGCTGTCGCCGTCTTGCGATCGCGCAGGCTTCGGACTTCCCCACCCGACCGCTATGCGGTCACCCTCCCCAGGAGGGGAGGGAAGGCTAACTCTGCCAAGTCCTACCCGCCGGCATCGCCATCCGCGACTTCAGGTCCGGACCCTCGTCGCGCCAGCCGTTGAAGCGGTTGAGGCCGAGCAGCTGGGCCATGCGGGAATCGCGGCCGTGGCGGGCGATGATCTCCGGCGGGGTGTTGTCGCCATAGAGTTCCTGCGGGGCCATGTACTGGCGGCAGAAGTAGGTGGCGAGGTTGACCCGCACGCCGGGGATCTTGCGCGGGAACGAGCCGTGCCAAGTGTTGCCGTGCCAGACCACCGCCGTGCCCGCGGGAACCTCGATGGGGATGGCGTGCGGATTGCGCTCGTTGCCGGACAGCCCGACCTCCCAGCGCGTCGGCTGGCGATGCAGGCGGTGGCTGCCGGGCACCATGGCCAGGCAACCGCCGGCCTCGGTGTAGTCGGTGAGCGCATAGTTGCAGTTGGCGACGTGGGAATAGGCCGAGAACGGCGCCGGCACCCCGTTGGCCGTGTCGGAGTGCAGCAGCAGGCCCTTCTCGCCCGGTCCCTTGACGTGGCTGGTGAGGCTGGACAGCCAGCAGCTGTGGCCCAGCAGGTAGGTGATCAGCGCCAAGGGCTTCGGGTTGAGCACCGCCGCCTCGAACACCGGGTCCTTGAACAGCAGGTAGGAGGCGAGTTCGACCTCGCGAAGCTCGGTCTCGTTCTCCAGATCGAGCTTGCGGCCGTAGCGCTCGCTCCAGGCTCCGAGCACGGCTTCCCGCAGACGGACTGCGAGGTCGGGCGAGAGCGCGCCCTCGATGATGGTGAAGCCGAACGCCTCCAGTTCGGCGAGGTTGGTTTCCAGGCCGAGCGCGCGGATCTCGCCATAGATGGCGTTGAGGTCCCGCGTCGCCGCCCAGTCGCCGATTTCCATCTCTGTCCTCCAGAACGACCGCAGGGACGACTATTTCATCTCCTTGTCCACCAGGGCGTTCAGGTGGGCGATCAGCGCGCTCGGGCCGCCGTGCTCCAGCGTGCTCTGGAAGTCGGAGCGCCGGGTGGAGAGCTGGCTGATCGCGCCGTTGTAGAAGACGTCGATGATCTTCCAGGCGCCGCCCGCGCCCTGGCGCATGCGGTAGGAGATCGCGACGGGCTGGTCGTGGGGCGAGACCAGCGTGGTCTGCACCACCTTGTCGGGGCCACGCGTCACCACGTCCGGGTTGATCTGGAAAGTCTCGCCGGAATAGCCGCCGAAGTTGTGGGCGAAGCTCGCCACGGTCAGGCGCCGGAACGCCTCGGTCAGCTGCTGCTGCTGTCCGGGCGACAGGGTCGACCAGGCCGGACCCACCGCCACCCGGATCATCAGCGGGATGTCGAACTCGTGGTCCACCACCGGCTCGAGCTTGCGATACCGCCCCTCGAAGCCGAGGGCCTTGGCCTCTTTCATCACGTCGATGAGCTGGGCGTCGAAGGCTTCGATCTGCAACGCCGCCGGATCGCTCAGCGCGGCGTGGGCGACGGGCGCTAGTCCGGCGAGGGCGACAGCGGTCGCCGCGCCCGCCATCCACCGCCCGAAGTCGTGACGTCTCATCGCGTTCAGGTCTCCTTCAGCGCCCGCCCTTACAACGCCGCCCCTGAACGCGCGACAACTGGATTGCCGCCGCGCAAGCCGCTACACCCGGCCCCGCGCTGGCCCGATAGCTCAGCAGGATAGAGCAGCGGTTTCCTAAACCGAAGGTCGGAGGTTCGAGTCCTCTTCGGGCTGCGCGTGAGACGTTTTCGCCCGAGGATAAGCCATGTCCACCGACGTCGCGGTCGAGGAAGGTCCGAAGAAGACGGTGCGCGAACAGCTCGACGCCCTGTTCGCGCCCTGGAACCGCAACGACGAGCCGGGCCTGGCGGTCGGCGTGGCCCGGGACGGCGCGGTGATCTACCGGCGAGGCTTCGGCATGGCCAGCCTCGAGGCCGCGGTCGCCGTCACGCCGAAGACCCGCATGCGGATCGGATCCACCAGCAAGCACTTCACCTGCCTGCTGGCGCTGCTGCTGGCCGAGGAAGGCAAGCTCGACATGGACGCCCCGATCCGCACCTACCTGCCCGAACTGACCGGGCCGGGCGGCGATCCGACGTTGCGCCTGCTGGTGCAGCACCGCGGCGGCTCGCGCTGCTACCTCGACATCGGTTTCATCGGTCACGGCATGAACGCGCCGCCGGTCGGCCGCGGACTCGTGGTGCAGGCGCGCCAGAGAGGCCGCAACTTCGCTCCCGGCGAGGCGATGATCTACAACAACGGCGGCTACCACCTCGTCTCGCTCGCCATCGAGCGGGTCGGCGGCGCGCCGTTCGAATCGCAGCTGAAGCAGCGCCTGTTCGACGTGGTCGGCATGCCCGACACGGCCTCGATCCCCAGCGACCACGAGATCACGCCCGGCATCGCCACGATGCACATCCCGGGACGCGACGGCGCCTGGCGTCGGGGGATTTTCCCGTCCGAGGAGGTGCGCGGCGAGGGCGCCATCGTCTCGACGGTCGACGACATGCTGCGCTGGATGGCGCACCTGCGCTCGCGCGACCGGTTCGGCTCGGCCAAGACCTGGGCCGAACTGACGGAGAAGCCCCGCTACGCCGACGGCGCGCTGGGGAGCTACGCGCTGGGTTTGATGCTCGACGACTACCGAGGGCGCCCCACGATCCACCACTCCGGCGGCGTCATCGGCGGCACGGCGCAGATGCTCGCGTTCCCTGAGGACGGGCTCGACGTCATCGTCCTGGCCAACGGCGCGCGCGCCGCCGACGTTGTCCGCCTCGCCCATCAGGTCGCCGACATCGTGCTGGCCGAACGGCTCGGGCCGGAAACCCCGACCGTCGCGGCCGACGCCTTCAAATCGATCCTCGGCGACTACTGGTCGCCCGAAGACCGCATGACCTACAGCCTCGTCGACGAGGGCGGGGTGCTGAAGCTGTCAATCGCCAAATCCCCCGGAAGCGCGCCGCTGGTCGACGCGGGCGACGGGCGCCTCGTCTTTCCAGCCGGGGGCATCGGCGAGATATCGGTTCGCCCGGAGGGCGGCGCCCTCGAGATCCGCTTTGGCCCCGACACGCGCCGCTACCGGCGGCTGGAGGCGGCGCCCGGCGATGCGGAGGCTTTCGCCTTGGCGGCGCAAGGCGCCTATCGCAGCGACGACGCCGACACGTCCGCGACGATCGAACACGACGGCGAAACGCTGACGCTCGTCCTCAGCGATGGCTTCGGTCGCGTCGCCGCCCCCCTGAAAGCGCTCTCGTCGAGCGTCGGCTTCTCGACCCCGAAAGGCGCGATGAGCGTGTTTCGCACCACGCTCAGCCTGGACATCGACGGCGGCAAGGCCGTCGGGTTCCGGCTCAACACGCCGCGCACCCGCGACCTGGTTTTCCAGCGACTCTGAGATCGTCCATGAACGTCTACTTCGCCGGCCTCGCCACCGAGACCAACTCGTTCTCGTCGATCCCGACGGCGACGGGCGCCTTCGAGCTTGGCCGGCGGCGCGGCGAGGAGGTGTTCGGCGACAGCGGCATGTATGGCGAGATGGCCCGCACGTTGCGGGAGCTGGTCTCCGCCGAAAGCGGAAGCGTCTCGCCCGGGCTCTTCGCCTTCGCCCAACCCGCCGGACCGACGGTCCAGGCGGTGTACGAACGGCTGCGCGATACGCTCCTCGACGACCTCCGCGCCGCGCGGCCCGTCGACGTGGTCATGCTGTTCCTGCACGGCGCCATGATCTCGCAGGATTGCTGGGACTGCGAGGGCGACATCCTGACCCGGGTGCGGGAGATCGTCGGGCCGGCGACGCCGATCGGCGTCGTCCTGGATCCGCACGCGCACCTCACCTCCGCCATGCTGCAACAGGCGACGGTGCTCTGCTTCCAGAAAGAGTACCCGCACATCGACGGCGCCGCGCGGTTGGCGGACGCCTGGCGGATCTGCCTGGACGTACTGCGGGGCCGGGCGAGGCCCGTGTGGTCGGTGCACGACTGCCGGATGATCTCGTTCTGGCCGACCCAGAGCGGGCCGATGCGCGACTTCGTCGATCGAATACTGGCGCGCGAGGGGCGAGACGGCGTGCTGTCGATCTCGTTCGTCCACGGCTTTCCCTGGGGCGACACGCCGGTCACCGGGGCCAAGATGCTGGTCTATACGGATGGCGAGCCCGCGCTCGCCGAAGGGTTGGCGCGCTCGTTGGGTGAGGAAATCTGGAACCTGCGGTTCGATACGGCGATCCGGCAGGCGTCGATTTCGGAGTCCCTGGATCGGATGGGCGCCGCGAACCTGGGCCCGATCGTGGTGGCCGACATGTCCGACAACGCCGGCGGCGGGGCGCCGGCGGACTCGACTTTCGTCGCCCGAGCGATCCTCGAGCGCGGCCTCCGCGACGTCGGGATCGCGATCATGTACGACCCGCAGGCGGTTGCGTTCTGTCACGAGGTCGGCGAGGGCGCGACCATCGAGCTGCGACTGGGCGGCAAGCTGGGGCCGGCGTCAGGGCAGCCGCTCGACGTCCGCGGCGTGGTCCGCGGCCTCGCCAGGAAGGCGACCCAGGTGGGCCTCTCCGGGCTGGTGTCGATGGGCGACACCGCCTGGCTGGAGGTGGACGGCGTGCATTTCATCATCGGCTCGCGCCGGGTCCAATGCTTCCACCCGACCGCGTTCACGTCGCTGGGGCTCGATCCGGCCACGCTTCGCTCCGTGGTCGTGAAGTCGACCAACCACTTCCGCGCCGGCTTCGATTCGATCGCGACGGACGTGATCTATGTCGACGCCCCCGGCGCGATCCGGTCCGATTTCGCCTCGATCCCCTACCAGCGCTTCAACGCCCCGTTCTGGCCCAAGGTCGAAGACCCTTGGGCCTCCCGAGGGTAGCTAGGCCCGGGCGTAGCGATCCGGCGCGATCGCCGTTTCGAGTTCGGCGAGCTCGCCGTCCGCGCGCAGGACCAGACGCGCGGCGAGCCTGGCCAGCGCCGGCGCGGTCTGGATGCCGTACCCGCCCTGGCCGGCGAGCCAGAAGAAGCCGTCGGCGCGCGGGTCGAACCCGCACACCGGGGTCCGGTCCGGGGCGAAGGTGCGCAAGCCCGCCCAGCGATGCGCGACGCGGCGCACCGCGAGCGTCGTCGTCCGTTCGAGCCGATCCACGGCGATCGCGACGTCGAGGTCGTCGGGCTGGGCGTCGCCAGGTTCGGTGTCGGTCTCGTCGGCCGGGGAGATCAGCAGTCGCCCCGCGTCGGGCTTGAAGTAGACGGTTTCATCGACATCGATCACCAGCGGCCAGCCGGTGAAGTCGAGGTCGGCGGGCCCGTCGACGAGCGCGGCCGTCCGCCGCTTCGGCTGCAGCCCGAGGGGCGCGAGCCCGGCCATGGCGGCGATGCGATCCGCCCAGGCGCCGGCCGCGTCGACCACGACCGGCGCGCCGAACCGGCCCTGGGGCGTGGTCGCAATCCAGCGGCCCGCCGTCCGCGCCAGCATCGTGACCGGGGCTTCGCCGACGACCTGGCCGCCGGCGCGGCGCAGCCGTCGCAGGAACCCCTGGTGCAGGGCGTCGACGTCGATGTCCATCGCGCCCGCTTCGTAGAGAGCCGCCGCCGCGGCCTCCGGTCTGACGATCGGCACGCGCGCCCTGGCCTCGGCGCCCGATAGCCGCTCGAAGCTTCCGGCGCCGACATCCAGCGCGCGCAATTGTTCGAGGCGATCGGCGCCGGCGATATAGAGCGCGCCCCTGGGCCGGATCAACGGCGTCTCGCAGAACTCCGGCGGCGGGCCGGCGAGAAACGCACGGCTTGCCCGGCTGAGGCTGCGGATGACCTGGTTGCCGTAGGTTTCCGAGAACAGCGCCGCCGATCGGCCGGTCGAATGCATGCCCGGGCGCTCTTCCTGCTCCAGCACGATCACCCGGACCGACGGCGCCAGCGCATCGGCCACCGAGGCGCCGGCGATGCCGGCGCCGATGACGAGGATGTCCGCGGAAGTCTCCACTTGGCGGCGCCAGTCTCAAGAGCTGCGAGGCAGGTTCTGTGACACGTTCGGCCGCCCGCTTGAAGGCCGGCGACCGCTGGCTCGGCGCCAATCGGCGACCGGGTGACGCGAAACCGCAGGCGCTCGCGAAGCGCTCCGCCTGGGACCGACCCCCATTCCAACGGCCGCCCTCGGCCTCGGCGCCCGAGCGGCGGCCGGCGCAGGGAACTATCGGCAGCGCTCGACGTTCGGGTCGCGGCCGAGGCGGGGTTCGAAAGGCCGGCGGGGAAAGCCTGGATGCCGCCAGACGACGCGAAACCGTCAGCCCGATCGCCTGACCGGCCACGCGCGGACGAGCCACGCCAGACCGCGAGCGCTTCGAAGGACGGCGTCGGCGCGTCGGGCGAGCCTGCGAAGAAATCCGGCCCGTTCCAAAACCCGTTGGCGATCGGCGGGATGGGTCTGGGCGTCGTGGCCCTGCTGATCGTCGGGCTGATCTGGTGGCTCGGCGCGCGGCGTTGGCAGTCCACCGACGACGCCTACGTCGACGGCCATATCGTCCACCTCGCGCCGCAGGTCTCGGGCGTCGTCACGCGGCTCTACGTCACGGACAATGCCGCCGTCCGCGCCGGCCAAGTCCTTCTCGATATCGATTCCTCCGACGCCCAGGCCAAGTACCAGCAGGCGGCGGCGCAGATCGCCCAGGCCGAAGCCCAAATCGGCCAGCAGTCGGCCGTGATCGCCGCCGACCAGGCGAGCGACGCTCAGGCGAAGGCCGACGCCGCCGGCGTGGCGGCGCAAGCGCAAGAGGCGGCCGACGATCTCGCCCGATACCGCAAGCTGCAGGCGATAGCTCCACGCGCCGTCTCCGCCCAACAGATGGACCAGGCCCT
>DATJRL010000406.1:0-2750 GCA_035504785.1 Caulobacteraceae bacterium | reverse complement strand
GCCGCGGAAATCGGCGGCAGATTGCGCCAGTCCCCGCCCGCCCGCATCACCGGTTCGAACTGGCCGCGCGCGTTGAGGACCGCATCGACGCTCCGGCCCCAGGCGCCATCGCTCAGCCTGTTCAGGATGGCGTAGACGACGCCGGCAAGCCCGGAGTCGCCCTGGTTGCCCGCCTCCGCATAGGCCACCCGGCCAATGCCTTCCCGAGCACCAGGCGCCTTCAGGGCGTCTGCCAGAGACGGGACTGCAGAGGGCGGCGAAACGGCCGGCGGCGCTGCAGCCGCAGGCGGGCAAGTGATGTCCGGCGGAAGCGGCCCGGCCGGCCGGCCGGCGGCCAGAAGGCTGCAGAGACCGGCGAGCGCGGCAGGGTCCATCAGTTGCCGTCCTTCATGGTGAGCAGAGGGCGAAAGACGCCGATCACGGATCGCGCCGGAATGGGGCCGAAGTAGCGGCTGTCGAAGCTGTTGGGGACCCGGTCCGCCAGGGTGAAGAGTTCGCCATCCGCCATGGCGCGGCAGCCCCGCCAATGCGGAAGCGCCCTGCCCTCTCGGTCGCGCTCGGCGATTACGCCGCGTGGCCGGCCGTTGATCGTCAAGACGCCCGAAGTCGTGCAGACCCGGTCCCCTGGTCCCGCTGCAATGGTCTTGAGAAGCGGCACCTGATGGAGGTAGGCGAGCCGCCCATCCGCGTATGGAAAGGCCGCCGGCGGCGCATGGAAGGCGACCAGGCGGCCAGCCTGTGGCGCGAGGTTCACGCGCGCGTAAAGGCCCATCGGTTCGCTGGGCGTGGTGTTTACGAGGACCCCGGGCGCAGCGACGGAAAGGGTGGCGGCCACAGGGACGATCGCACCCGCACCGATGAACCAGAATCGGGCGCCGAGCACGCGCAGCGGCCACTTCGGCGGCAGGTCAAGCGAATGGATCACGGGCGACCCTTGAGGCAGTATTTTTGGATAAATACTGCGCCCAGAGACGCAAATTCAACCCGGCGCGTCCGGGGGAGGAGAGGCCGTCGGCGGCCTGGTCACGGATCCCCCGAGCCGAAAATCACCAGCTTGCCAATTGGCAAGCTCAGCGGCCAGGCCGCAGGTCCGCGAGGGCCGAGGCGAAAGCTTTGTGAAAGTCGTCGTTGGACGCGTTGGCGTCGAGCGCGAGCTCGATCACCGCACGCTTGGCGCCCTTGGCCGCCAGGCTGAACAGGCGGGCGCCAGCAGGCGATGAGATGACCTGCGGGCCGGCCTTGGGAGAGATCGAGGCCCCCTTCCCTGCCGCGGCCGCCTTGAGCCGCTCGAGGACCTTGGTCGCCTCCAGCACCGGCTCGCCGGCCTTCGCTCGCGCCACCTGATCGGCCGCAAGGGCCTTGGCGGCGGCCATCACCTTCGGGCGAGTGGCGTCATCGGCCAGCAACGGCTTGATCAGGCGTGCATGGTTCTCGCGCAACTGGCGAATGTCGCCGAAGGCGTCGACGATCCCCTGGGGCAGCTTGGCCAGCTCCAGGAAACGGGACAGCCAGCCTTCCTTCACTTCCATCCGTTCGGCCATGCGGCGGGCGACGCCACCGTAGTAGTCCTCGACGGCCGAACGATAGTCGAGCGCGCGCTCATAGTCAGAGATATCGTCTCGAGCACGGTTCTCGACGTCCGACAGCCGGAAGGCCGCCTCGTCGTCAAGGTCGCGCACCTCGATCAGGAACTTGATCGGCCGGTGCTCGACTTCGCGCAGGAAGCTCACCGACCAGTGCCGGCGCGCGCCGCAGATCACCTCGTAGTCGAAGTCGGAATCGTCGGTGACGGCGCGCACGATCGCGGGAAACTCCTGCTCACCCTGTGCGCGCAGGCCCTCCAGCAGGTCGGCGCACGACGCTTCGCTCAAGAGGTCGTAGCGCCGGTTATGCCGGCTCCACATGCGGCAGCGCGCGGGGTCGACGAGGCGAAGGGTCTTCTCCTTTACGTCGCCGGCCGTGACGCGTGAGAGGCTGCTCAACCGCGCGCCCAGCCGCTCGGGCGCCCGGGGCGCTGGCGCAGGCTCGGGATTCGGGGTTTCCGTGACCGGCGCCTGGGCGCCGACCAGGCCAGAGAGGATGCTGCGGTTCTTGCCGGATGTGCTCGCCAAGCTCCCCTCCCCTACGCCAGGCCCGACTGCCGCAAGGCTGACCGATGGCTCGGCCAGCAGCGACGGATAAGAAGCTCGACCTCGTCGTTGAGGAGGTCGAGGTTGTTGCGGCAGCGCTCGTGGGTCTTGGAGCCGCTCGACATCTCGTAGACGGTCCTCAGCTGCACGTTGGCGTTGTCGATCTCCGCCGAATCGAGCAGCGAGGCGCGCAGCATCTCGGCGCCGAACACCGACTGCATCATCTCGCGGATCTGCACATGCGCGCTCTTGTTCTCATCGACCTTGGTCGCCACCACCTTGACGAAGTGGAAGGCGCGGGCGCCGAGCTTGTCGTCCAGCACCTCAATCGTCTCCACGACCATGCGCAGGAAGTGCGCGGTCGAAGCGAAGTCGACCGTCGAGGGCGGCGTCGGAATGAGAAGCGCGTTCGCCGCCCGCAGAACCGCCAGTGAAATCATGCCAAGCGCGGGCGGCGGATCGAGCAGTATGACGTCGTAGTGCTGAGAAAGATCCTCCACACCGTGACGGAGACGATCGAAGTCCTTCGCGTTGCCGCGAACACGGGCCGCGGCCTCGTATTCCGCGTTGTAGAGCCCGAGGTTGGCTGGCAGCAGGTCGATCCCGGGCCAGGCGGTCGGG
>DATJRL010000405.1:0-5042 GCA_035504785.1 Caulobacteraceae bacterium | reverse complement strand
GGATCGAGCTTCTTCTCGCCGGCGGGGCCGAGGCCGGTGATCTCCTCGCCGTCGGTCTCGACCACCGCCATGTCCACGGCGTCGAGCGAAGTGCCCGTCATGAACCCGAGGACGCGCATCGGACTTGACTGCCATGCCACGGGCGAAGTAGCCAGCGCCGCGATGACCAGGGCCTGCCGCCGCCAGTCCTACGACCGCTCGTACTGAACGAGCGGCCGGTCACTCACGCCCAGCCGCCACTTAAGGTCGGCGTCGGGCTCTTGCCAAGAGACGGTCTCCGGCCGAAGCCAGCCCCCAGGGAGACGTCCGATGCCCGCCGACGCCGAGTTCAAGCCGAAATCAGACTTCCTGCGCGTCATGCGGGAGCGCGGCTACATCCACCAGATCACCGACGCGGAGGCGCTCGACAAGGCGCTGACCGAGGGCGTGGTGACGACCTACGTCGGGTACGATTGCACCAACGATTCCCTGCACATCGGTCATCTGATCTCGATCATGATGCTGCGCTGGCTGCAGAAATGCGGCCACCGCCCGATCACGCTGATGGGCGGCGGCACCACCAAGGTCGGCGATCCCACCGACAGGGACCAGCAGCGGCCGCTGCTGTCCGATGCGGTGATCGACGCCAACCTCGCCAGCATCCGCAAGACCTTCGCCAAGTTCCTGACCTTCGGCGACGGGCCGGCCGACGCGATCATGGTCAACAACGCCGACTGGCTGGAGAAGCTCGGCTACGTCGAGTTCCTGCGCGAATACGGCGTCCACTTCACCATCAACCGCATGCTGGCGTTCGACTCGGTGAAGCTGCGGCTCGAGCGCGAGCAGCCGATGAGCTTCCTCGAGTTCAACTACATGCTGATGCAGGCGACCGACTTCCTGCAGCTCGCCCGCCGGCATGGCTGCACGCTGCAGATGGGCGGCTCCGACCAGTGGGGCAACATCATCAACGGCGTCGAACTCAACCGGCGCATGGACGCGCGCCAGGCGTTCGGCCTGACCACGCCGCTGCTGGCCACCGCGTCCGGCGAGAAGATGGGCAAGACCGTCGGCGGCGCGGTGTGGCTGAACGCCGACCGCCTGAGCCCGTACGACTACTGGCAGATGTGGCGAAACACCGAGGACGCCGACGTCGGCCGCTTCCTGAAGCTGTTCACGGAGCTGCCGCTCCCCGAGATCGCCCGGCTGGCGGCGCTGCGGGGCTCGGAGATCAACGAGGCCAAAAAGGTGCTGGCCAGCGAAGCCACCGCTCTCCTTCATGGCGCCGAGGCCGCCCAGGCGGCGGCGGACGCCTCGCGGGCGGCCTTCGAGGAGGGCCGGCTCTCCGAGGACCTGCCGACGCGGCCGATCGATCGGGCGGGTTGGGAGCCCGGCCGATCAAACACCGAGGTCGTGTTCGCGTCAGGGCTGGTGAGTTCCAAGTCTGAAGCGCGAAAGAAGATCAACGCCGGAGAGGTGAGGGTCAATGATCGGCTGGTCACCGACCCTAACGCCATTGCACATTGGGCCGACCTGGACCCCGAACTAGGTGTGTTCAAAGTGCAGCTTGGCAAACGCGGCAAGATCGTTCTCGTTAAGCCAGCTTGATCTTCGCTCGCCGCCATGGCCGGGGTTTAGTCCGGGCCGCCCACGAACACGCTCCCCGATGCGGCCAGGATGGCTGACGTCGGCGGCCGGCCGTGCGCGGCGCGGCGGCATTCCGCTGGCGAGCACAGGGCGCCGGGACCGAACGGCGGGGCAACCAGCGCCAGCAACCTCGAGCGATGACCCCCGGCCCCGCGCGGCGCTACAGTCACGGTCATGCGGCCGCAGATTCTCTTCCCGCTATTCGCGCCGATCGGCTCGCTGAAGGGCGTCGGCCCGCGCGTGCAGCCGCTGCTGGAGCGGGTCGCGGGGCCGCTGGTGCGCGATGTGCTGTTCGTCGCCCCGCAGTCGCTGATCCGGCGCGCCAAGACCCTCATCGCCGAGGCCGTGGTCGGCGAACCGCAGACCCTGCTCGTCACCATCGACGCCCACCAGCGCCCCGGCCGCGCCGGCCAGCCCTGGAAGATCCGCGCCTACGACGAGACCGGCTTCGTGATGCTGGTGTTCTTCCGCGGCCACGGCCCGCACCTGGAGCGTTCGCACCCCAAGGGGGCCAAGCGCATCGTCAGCGGCCGCGTCGAACGCAGCGAGTTCGATCACGAGCTGCAGATCGTGCATCCGGATTACCTGTGGGCCGCCGACCGCGCCGAGGAGATGCCGGAGATCGAGGCGATCTATCCGGCCACCGCCGGCCTGCCATCCCGGGCCGTCCGCCGCTTCGCCCTGGAGGCGCTGGAGCGCGCGCCGGAGTTGCCGGAGTGGCAGGACGCCGCCTGGCTCGCCCGCCAGCACTGGCCCAGCTGGCGCGGGGCGCTCGACGCCCTGCACCACCCGCGGTCCGATGCCGACCTCTCGCCGCAGAGCCCGGCTCGGCGTCGCCTGGCCTTCGACGAGCTTCTCGCCCACCAGCTCGCCCTCGCCAAACGCCGATCGTCGCGAAAGGCGACGCCGGCCCGCGCCATCCCCGCCAGCGACCTGGCCGACCGGATCGAGGCCGATCTGCCGTTCCGCCTCACCGGCGCCCAGGCGCGCAGCCTGGTCGAACTCCGCGCCGACCTGGCCTCCGGCGAGCGGATGAGCCGGCTGGTGCAGGGCGACGTCGGCTCGGGCAAGACCGTGGTCGCCATGCTGGCCATGGCCGACGTCGCCGCCGCCGGTTTGCAGTCCGCGCTGATGGCCCCCACCGAAATCCTCGCCCGCCAGCACTACGAGACCCTGGCCGCGCCGCTCGCCAGCCACGGCGTCAAGGCCATCCTGCTCACCGGACGCGACAAGGGCGCGGCGCGAGCCGAAAAGCTGACCGCGCTGGCGAGCGGCGCGGCGTCGGTCGCCGTCGGCACCCACGCGCTCTTCCAGGACGACGTCGCCTTCCGCGCCCTGGCGCTGACGGTGATCGACGAGCAGCACCGTTTCGGCGTCAACGAACGCAGCCGGCTGCAGGCCAAGGGCGAGGCCACGCACCTCATCGCCATGTCCGCGACGCCGATCCCGCGCACCCTGGAACTCACCGTGTTCGGCGACCTCGACGTCTCGCGCATCGACGAGAAGCCGCCGGGTCGCACCCCCGTCGCCACCCGCGCCATCCCCATGCCCCGCGTCGGCGAGGTCGTGGCGCGGATGCAGACGGCGGTGGCCGCCGGCGCCCAGGCCTTCTGGGTCTGCCCGCTGGTTTCCGAATCGGAGAACGCCGACCTCGCCGCCGCCGAAGCCCGCGCTGCGGCGCTGCGCCAGGTGTTCGGCGCGCGGGTCGGCCTGGTGCACGGCAAGCTGCCGGCGTCCGAAAAGGATGCGGTGATGAGCGACTTCGCCGAGGGTCGGCTGGCGATCCTGGTGGCGACGACCGTGGTCGAGGTGGGCGTCGACGTGCCGGCGGCGACCATCATGGTGATCGAACAGGCCGAGCGCTTCGGCCTGGCCCAGCTCCACCAGCTCCGCGGGCGGGTCGGGCGCGGCAAGGGCGAGAGCGCCTGCCTGTTGCTCTACGATCCGCCGCTGTCGGACATCGCCAAGACGCGGCTGGACATCCTGCGCCGGACCGACGACGGCTTCCTGATCGCCGAGAAGGACCTGGAGCTGCGCGGCGGCGGTGATCCGCTGGGCCTGAAGCAGAGCGGCTTTCCCGCCTATCGCCTCGCCGACGCCGTCGCCCACCGCGATCTCATCGCCCCGGCGGCCGACGACGCGCGGCTGATCATGGCCCGCGACCCGGCGCTGGCCTCGGCGCGTGGGCGAGCGGTGGCGGTGCTTCAGGAACTGTTCGACTGGCGGCCCGGCGCCGGCGCCGAGGCCGGGTGAGCCGCCTGCCAGGCGACCAGTCTCGCTTGGGCGTCCGCCTCCAGGTCGGCCCAGAACAGGTTGTAGCCGGGCTCGCGCACCCGCTGGATCCAGTCGCCGGTCGGCCTCAGCAGCGACGACCGCGGCGGGGTCACCCGCAGAACCCCGCCCTGGCATTGGGCGCTCACCTGCCGCACCATGAACCCGGGCCGCACGCCCCACTCGAGCCCCGTCGCCGCCGCGGCCCCGAGGTTCAGCCGCTCCGGCGCCATCGCCTCGCTGGTCGAGCCGAGCAGCGGGTTGACGCACACCGGCTGGCGTTGGCCGAGCGGCTCCAGCTGATCCTGCTCGTTCCACACCATGGCCCGTCCGAGCAGCCGCGATGCGCCGGTGAAGTCGCCGCGCCGCGCCGAGACCCACGCCACCAGGCACCCGGCTTCGTCACGCCGCTCGCAGGCCGGAACCGGCGCGCCCGGACCATGCTCGCTGGCCAGCGTGACGGTGTCGATCAGGTAGGCGGCCACCAGCTGCGATCGCAAGGTCGCGTCCGGCGCGATCACGTCGCGCAACAGCCGCGCCCCGAGTTCGCCGCCCTGCTCCACGCCGACCAGGATGAACGGGCGGCCGCGATTGTGGCTGGCGATGTAGGCGTCGAACGCCGCCTTCACGTCGCCATAGGCGAACTGCCGCGCCTCGATCGCATCGTCCCACAGCGTCGACTTGGTGAAGAGCGTCGCCTGGCGGTAGCGTGGGGCGTAGAGGTCGCCGACGCTGGCGAAGGGGCCGGCGTAGTTCGGCAGCATCACCTGGGTGAGCACGACATTGGCGGCGCGGTCGTTGATCGGCGCGTTCCAGTGCCGCCCGCCGTTGTAGGAGGTGAAGGACGCGGGATAGGACGTCGGGTGGATGAAGAACACATCCGCCGCCGCGGGCGTCGGATCGTTGGGATCCGGCAGCAGCACCCATGACGATTTCAGTGCGTAGTTCGGCGCCGGCGGCTGGTGATCCTTGCCGAAAGGGGTCTTCGGGTCGAGCAGGGCTTTGACGACGTCGTCGCGCCAGAGGTAGCCCGCCAGCGCCAGCACGACGGCGAGCGCGCCGACCCAGACGCCGAGCCAGAACCTCCATCCGCGCCGCCGCTGAGCCATGAACGAGGGTTAGCCGATGCAGCGAGCGCGCATAAGGCC
>DATJRL010000404.1:0-3119 GCA_035504785.1 Caulobacteraceae bacterium | reverse complement strand
GGCCGCATCCGCGAGTTGGCCAGAGAAGCGGTGGCGCGGATGGAGGCGCTCGGCGGAGAATGCGACTTCGTCGACGAGGTCGCCTTGCACTTTCCGCTCAGGGTGATCCTGGAGATTCTCGGTGTGCCGCGGGAGGACGAGCCGCGCATGCTGAAGCTCACGCAGGAACTGTTCGGCGCCACGGATCCGGACTTGCGACGCAAAGGCGGCGACGAAACGCCAGAAGCCCGACAGCTGATCGTGCAGGCCACGATGACGGACTTCTTCAACTACTTCAACGCGCTGACGGAAGACCGGCGCGCCCGGCCGCGAGAGGACGTGGCCAGCACGATCGCCAACGCGACGATCGACGGCCAGCTGATCTCCACGTTCGACGCCATGTCGTACTACCTGATCGTCGCCACCGCCGGCCATGACACGACCTCCTCGTCCACCGCCGGCGCCATGTGGGCCCTAGCCGAACGGCCGGCGGAGCTCGCCAAGGTCCGGGCCAGCCCGGAACTCATCCCCGGCCTCGTCGACGAGTCGATCCGCTGGACGACGCCGGTGCGGCACTTCATGCGCAGCGCCGCGGCCGACACCACCTTGCGCGGCCAGGCCATCGCCAAGGGCGACTGGTTGATGCTGTGCTACCCGTCTGGCAACCGCGACGAAGAGGTGTTCGAGGATCCCTACGAGTTCCGTGTCGACCGCAGTCCCAACCGGCATCTGGCGTTCGGCTACGGCGCGCACCTCTGCCTCGGCCAACACCTGGCCAAGATGGAGATGCGCATCCTGTGGGAGGAGCTGCTGCCCAAGCTGAAGTCGGTGGAGCTAGCCGGCGAAGCCAAACTCTCCGAAGCCAACTTCGTCAATGGCCCGAAGGCGCTGCCGATCCGTTACACCCTGGCGACAGCCGAAGGCGCGCTGTCCTCATGACCGCTCAAACAACGATGAGCGGGCATGCAGGCCGATGGAAGTCGCAGCGATGGACCCTACTTCGCTGGCGTAGGCGTCTCGACGGCCGGTGGGAAACGCACGTGGCGACGCCCGCGTGGACAGAGGAGGCGAGGAAAGATGGCGACAGATGATCAGCCGCTGCGAATAGGCGTCGCCGGCGTCGGCTTCGGCTCGGCCGTGCATATTCCCGCGTTTCAGTCCGAAGGGGTCGAGGTCCTCGCGGTGGCCGCGAGCCGGCAGGAGCGCGCCGATGAGGCCGCCGGCCGGTTCGGCGTCGCGCACGCCTTTACGGACTTCCGGGCGATGCTGGAACTCGAAGGCTTGGACGCTGTCGCCATCGCCACCCCGCCGAGCCAGCACCACGACATGGCGATCGCAGCGCTTGCGGCAGGCAAACACGTCCTGTGCGAAAAGCCGTTCGCGCTCGATCAAACCCAGGCGTTCGCGATGCGCCGCGCGGCGCGCGAAAGCGGTTGCACGGCCATGGTGGCGCACGAGTTCAGGTTCGCCTCGGGCAGAATGCGGACCAAGGAGCTGCTCGAGGAGGGCTACGTCGGCTCGCCCCGGTTGGCGCGCGCCAATATGATCCTGGGCGCGCCGCCGAGAGCCGCCCAGCCGCCCGCTGCGTACGATCCGAGGCGGGATCAGGCGGCGCAAGGCGCCGGGCTGCTGTTTGGCCTCGGTTCGCACTTCATCGACGGACTTCGGCACTGGTTCGGCGAGGTCGAGCGCGTGCTGGGTCATGTCACCAACTTCAGCCCCGAGCGGATGCAGGACGGGGAACCGGTCACCGCGGACGCAGACAATTTCTATTTCGCCGAATTGTCGTTTCGCAGCGGCGTCATGGCCCAACTGACGGGCACGGTCGCCGCGCCATTCGGCGCTGGCGCCACGGTCGAGATATACGGGTCCGAGGGGACGCTGATCGCCCCGCAGACCGGGCCGAACCCGCCTTCGCATGGAGTGCTCCGAGGAGCCCGCATTGGCGATCAATCGCTGGGCGACCTCCCCATCCCCTCCCGACTGGAGCCCTTAACGGACGAGCGTGACGACAGGCTCATGCCCTTCAGGCTGCTGGTCCGCGAATTCCTTTCAGGTATTCGGTCAGGAACCTCCCCTGCGCCGAATTTCGACGATGGTTATCGCTGCCAGCAGATCCTCGACGCGGTCCGAGAGTCCTCGGCGAGTGGTCGCCGTGTCGCGATCGACCTAGATTGAGAGTGGCGACCATGCCCAATCCGGTGGGCCTCGTCACCTATCTCGACTTCGGTCCGTCGTTCGCCGGTGCGGCTGTCGATGCGCTGCGGGCGTGGGCGACTCTGGTTCGCGTCGACGCGGGGGCCAGCGAGGCCGCGCTGCTGCGCGAAGTGGGTCGACCCGATCGGTTCGCCCTGATCGAGACCTGGGCCGACCAGGCCCAGCTCGACGCCCATCGTACCGCGAACGCGAACTTGGCGCCGGGCGCCGCAGCGGGCCTTTGCGCACCACCCGACGAGCGGATCGGCGAGCCATTTAGCCTCAGCGCCGCTCGATCTGCCGAGCCTGCGGCGTTGTATGTGCTGGTCCACGTCGACGTTGTTCCCTTCAACCTGGAGGCGGTGGGCGACTGGTTGCGGACCGAGGCCGAAGCGGCCCGCGTCGCGCCGGGCGCCCTGCGCTACGAGGTGTGGCGTCAGGTCGGGCGGCCCAATCATTTCACGGTGATCGAGGGCTGGGCCGGACCGGAGGCGTACGCGCGCCACGTCGAGGCCGAGACGACGCGGGCGTTTCGCGCCAAACTCACCACCGTCAAAGGCGCGCTCTACGATGCGCGTCTCTACCGGCAGGTCGATTGACCCGAGGGTCGCTCACCAGGCCGCCGCCATCCACGTTTCCCTTCCAGCAACGTCCCCGCACCCTGGCTCATGTCCGCCATGGCGAGGCCCATCTTGCCCAGATTTCAAATCTCCGTGCGTAATGCATGGGCCTCATCTGCGTTGCGCCTGGCAATGAAGTTTGTGCGTAATGCACGGATGAGCGATTGGTCAGACGACACCCACGCCGTTCTCCTGCAGCTGAATGGCTTTATGAACCGACCCGATCTCGACCAGGCGTTCCTGGCTCGGGCCGGCGTGAAGCTGGACCGGGCGCTATTCCCGTTGCTGACCAGGATCGGCCTGCACCACCCGATCAGCGTCGTC
>DATJRL010000403.1:0-4448 GCA_035504785.1 Caulobacteraceae bacterium | reverse complement strand
CCAGGCCGGCGACGACATGGTCGACCGCCTCGCGTGGCTCTCGCAGGACTACTTCACCGAGCACTGCCTGGGCCACGCCAAGAAGGAGCTGAACGAGTGCCTCGCCGTCGCCAGGCCCAACTACGAGGACATCTTCTGCCTGGGCGAGCCGACGATGATGTACACCGGCGAGTGCGTGATCCGGGGCGCCGGCGCGACCGCGCCGCTGGATCTCGTCACCCGTTCGATTCCGATTCCGCCCCTCCACCCAACGCGTCATCGACATCGCCGCCGCTGAGCGCGCTCGCCGGTTCGGCTCTCCGCATCGCCGATCCCCACGCCTTGACCCGAAGCATGTCGTTCCTCGACGGAGATCGAGCAGCGAGTGGCCGGTGTGGGCCAACGGCGCGGGCGTGGCGCGCCGCTCCGCACCTGGACCATGGCGCGGACGAGCCCGCGCCATGGTTGGTTCCTCGCGGGTTAGTGGGTCAGATCCAGAGCCGCAGGGCCCCAGTCGTCCTCGCCGGTCCGCTGGCGGTGCAAAAGCGAGCCCGTGCCGCCGAGGTAGTACTTCAGCCCGATGGAGAAGACATTCCCCTGCACGGTTTCGCCGATTCCGCCGCCGCCGAGCGAGGCGTAGTCGTAGCCGACCCAACCCGAGATCGGCACGGTCTCGGAGAAGAGGTATTCGCCGTGCACGCCGGCGGTCCACTGATTGCCGCCCGAGAACCCGACGTAGCCCACCGTGCCACGCACAGCGAAGTCGGGCGCCAGATAGCCGATGGCCTCGCCGCCGCCATAGCCGCCGGTCTCGCTGCCCGAGACGCCGAGAGCGTTCGCCGAGAGGGTCGCGCCGCCGCCTCGCGCGCCAAGCGTGTACTGGTCGCCGTACATTTCCCCGTAGACGCCGTAGTTGGTCACGCTGGCGCTGGCGCCGAGCAAGCCGGCGTCGGTGTAGCCGACGTTGACTCCGAGGCGGCCCCAGTGGGGATCCCATGACACCGTGCCGGCGACGTTCCAGTCGTTGGCGCCGATGTCATCGGAGGCGATCCGGTGATAGCCGCCGGTCACCTGACCGCTGAAATCCTGGCTGAACGGCACGATCCCGCCGAGCTCGCCGCCGTAGACGTTGGCGTTTCCGAGACCCTGGTTCAGGCCGACGTAGCTGTAGTCGATGCCGGCGACGCCTTGCGGGGTGATGGCGTTGTCGCCCGCGGGCGCGGCCGCCGGGGGGTCGGCTCGAGCCGCGCCGATGACGAGCACGCTCACGGCCGCGGCGCTGGCGACTCCAAGAAGAAGGTCACGCATATTGAACCTGTTGTCTGGCGCCGCGCCTCTTTCCGCGCGGCGTTCGCAGCCTTAGTCGGCGCGACTTGCGCAAATGAGGCCGCTTTGGGCCGACGCGCAGGGGCCCGCGGAGCGTGGGATCGGCGCCACACCCGCGCGATCGAGCCCGCGGAACTCGGCGGTCCCGAGACAAAAGCCCGCATCGCGGAGTTTGCATCGCCGGTCGGGTGCGTGTATCTAGCCGCACCTTTTTCCGCCCTGCTTCAGCGCATGGGCCGACTTCGCCGTGCGGGGCCCTCGCGCGGCGGTTCGCATTTTGAGGCAAGGCGATGGCCGAGATCGTTCTGAACGTTGAAGTGCGCGAGCGCGTGGGCGGCGGCTCCGCGCGCGCCGCGCGTCGCGAAGGCAAGGTGCCGGGCGTGCTCTATGGCGGCAAGCAGGCGCCGGTCGCCATCGCCATGAAGCAGGTCGAGTTCCGCAAGGCGCTCTACACCGGCAAGCTGCTCGGCCACCTGGTGACGCTGAAGTACGGCCAGGAAACCCAACCGGTCATCGCCAAGGACGTGCAGTTCAATCCGGTCACCGACGAAGCGACCCACTTCGACCTCTACCGCGTCGACGCCCACCAGAAGATCCGCATCTCGGTGCCGGTGCACTTCCGCAATCAGGACGCCTCACCGGGCATCAAGCGGGGCGGCACCCTCAACATCAACCTCCACGAACTGGAGGTGATGGCCTCCGCGGACCGCATCCCCGAGGAACTGTTGATCGACCTGACGGGCCTCGACATCGGCGATGCGGTGCGCGCCGTCGACGTGACCCTGCCGCAGGGCGTCGAGCTCACTTCGTACCATCGCGACGCGACGGTCGCCTCGATCGCCACCTCGTCGGCCATGCAGTCCGAGGAAGCCGAGACCGAGGAAGGCGCCGAGGCCGAGGCCGAGCCGTCGCCCGAAGACTGACGGGCGGCAGCGCCGGCTCACGCCATGCTCATCCTGGCCGGCCTGGGCAATCCGGAGCCGAAGTACGCCAAGAACCGGCACAACATCGGCTTCGCCGCGATCCAGGCGATCGGGCGACGCTGGGGCTTCGGGCCGGAGCGTTCGCGCTTCTCGGGCCTGGCCGCCGAGGGCCAGATTCCAACCCCCGCCGGGGCGGTGAAGGCCCTGACCCTCAGGCCGCAGACCTATTACAACGACAGCGGCCGGGCCGTGGCCGAGGCCATGCGCTTCTACAAGCTGACGCCCGCCGACGTGGTGGTGTTCTACGACGAGATCGACCTCGCTCGGGGCCGCTTCCGAATGAAAACCGGCGGCGGAGCGGCGGGCAACAACGGCGTCCGCTCCATCGCGGCTCACATCGGCCAGGATTTCCGCCGGGCCCGCATCGGCACGGGCCATCCGGGCCACAAGGACCTCGTCATGGCGTTCGTGCTCTCCGACGTCAGCAAGGCCGAGCTGGATTGGGTCAAGCCGCTGCTGGAGGCCTGCGCCGACGCCCTGCCGCTGCTGGCCGCCGGTGAGGACGAGCGCTATCAGGCCGAGGTGCTGCGCCTTGCGCCCGCGCCGAAGCTCGATCCGCGGGCCGGGCCGCGACGCCAAGGCGGCGGCGAGGACGACGATTGACCCGCCAAGAACGGCCGTGACATAGCCCGCCAGCTTCCGGAGACGACAGCGATGCCCTTGTTCGGGGGTGGCATTCTATCCCTGCTGATCACGGTCCTGCTGTGCGTGCACGTGGTTCGCACCAACCAGCCGATCTATTGGATCCTCATCCTGCTGATGATCCCGGTGCTCGGGAACCTCGTTTACATCGTCGCCGTGCTGGCGCCGGAGCTGGCCGGAGGAGCGCGAACGCGGCGGCTCGGCGTCGCCGCCCGCGACGCCCTCGACCCCACCGGCGAATACCGCCGCGCCAAGACCGCCGCGGACGAGGCGCCGACCGTGCACAACCAGATGCGGCTCGCGGCCGCCGCCGCCTCGCTCGGCCGCCATGCCGAGGCCGAGGCGCTCTACGCGCAGGCGGCGCAAGGCATACATGCCAACGATCCGGCGCTGCTGCTCGGCCGCGCCAACGCCCTCATCGAACTCGGCCGAGGCGCCGAAGCGCTGCCGCTGCTGGACAAGCTGGCCGAGGAGCAGTCGTCCGCCCGCAGCGCCGTCACGGCGCTCGCCCAGGCGCGGGCGCTGGAGGCCATCGGCCGGGCCGCGGAGGCCGACGCCGCCTACCAGTTCGCAGTCGGTCGCCTGCCGGGCCTGGAGGGCCTCGCCCGATATTCCGCCTTCCTCGCCCGGTCGGGCCGTCGCCAGGAGGCCGAGGACAATCTCGCCGAGATCGACCGGCGTCTCGCCCGCGCCAACCCGCAGTTCCGCCGCGAAGGCCGCGCTTGGCGCGACCTCGCCGCGCAGGCGCTGGCCAAGGCCTGACCTCTCCCCCATTTGAAAGGACTCCATGGCCCTGAAAGTCGCCATCGTCGGGCTGCCGAACGTCGGCAAGTCCACCCTGTTCAACGCGCTCACCCAGACCGCGGCGGCGCAGGCCGCGAACTATCCGTTCTGCACCATCGAGCCCAATGTCGGCGACGTCGCCGTGCCGGAGCCGCGGCTGGATCGGCTGGCCGAAATCGCCAGGTCGGCCCAGATCGTCCCGGCGCGGATCAACTTCGTCGACGTGGCCGGGCTGGTCAAAGGCGCGTCGAAAGGCGAGGGTCTGGGCAACCAGTTCCTGGCCCATATCCGCGACTGCGACGCCATCGCCTTCGTCGCCCGCTGCTTCGAGGACCCGGACATCACCCACGTCGAGGGCCGCGTCGATCCGCTGGCCGACCTCGACACCGTCGAGACCGAGCTGATGCTGGCCGACCTCGAGAGCCTCGAGAAGCGGGTCGTGAACCTCGAAAAGCGCGCCCGCGCCGGCGACAAGGAGAGCGCGACCACGCTGCGGCTCGCGAACCTCGCCCTCGCCGAGATCAACGCGGGCCGCCCGGCGCGCGCCGCCAAGGTTCCGGCCGAGGACGACAAGGCCTGGCGGATGCTGCAGTTGCTGACTTCGAAGCCGGCGCTGTACGTCTGCAACGTCGACGAGGCCTCCGCCGAACGCGGCAACGACTTCTCGATCACGGTCGAAGCCCGCGCCGCCCGCGACAAGGCCAAGGCCGTGGTCATCTCGGCGCAGATCGAGGC
>DATJRL010000402.1:0-4251 GCA_035504785.1 Caulobacteraceae bacterium | reverse complement strand
CGACCCGGGGTTCGCCAACTACGCCACGTCCGGGCCGCCGAGCGTCGACACCCAGGCCAACAACCCGTTCTGGCTCAGCCAGGACCTGCGGGTCTTCACACTCACGCCGGGCGTCAACGCCTCTCCGATCGACGGCGCGGTGACGCTGAGCGTGCCCGACAACACCAGCTACCACACCGCCCAGGCGTACACGTACATCACCCAGCTGCTGGAGCACCTCAACAGCACGTACTCCAATCCGGGTGGCACGGACCCGTTCACCCTGTTCCCAGACCAGACGAATGCGCTCAGCGCCGACTCCTCGGTGACGCCGACGCAGCCCAACCCCGCAAATCTCGGCGGGCCGCCGTTCGTGAACTACAATTTCGCGGTCGCGCGCGTGCGCCTGACCGATGCGACCGGCGCCACGACGCCAAAACCGGTGAAGGTGTTTTTCCGACTGTTCGCGGCGGAGACGAGCGATACCGATTATCAGCCGGCGCTGACCTATCCCTCGAACTTCACCGGTGGGTTGCCGGAATCGCCATTACCGGGTGTCAGCGACGTCACCTTGCCGTTCTTCGCCACCGGCAATTATGAATCCTCGCCGGTCAACAGCGACTATTCGGCTGCAAGCATCAACAACCAGCCGATCACGGTCGCCTCGGGAAACACGGTCTGGGCCTACTACGGCTGTTATCTGAACATCTACGGCAAGGACAACACGATCGGCGGCAAGCAGATCCAGAAGCTGCTCCCCAGCACTCACAGCTGCGTGGTGGCGCAGATCGCCTATGACGACGCGCCGATCCCGACCAGCGGCCAGGTTGTGGGTCCCGAGAACAGCGACAAGCTGGCCCAGCGCAACCTGCAGATTACCTTCTCCGACAATCCTGGGCCGGCCGAGGCGCACCGCGTCCCGCAGACCTTCGACCTGCGCCGCGGCCCAGCTGCGGGCGCGGATTCGGAGGCAGAATTGGTTCAGCGGCCGGACGAACTGATGATCGACTGGGGATCGGTCCCGGCCGGCTCGGTCGCCACGATCTACTGGCCGGCCGTCCTGGCGCAGGACGTCCTCAATGTCGCCGACGCCCTCTATTCCACGCATCAGCTTTCGGCGGCGGACCCGCACACCCTGAAGGTGGTCGTCCCGAACGGCCGGACATTCGTGCCGGTCCCTTCAGGGACGGGCGAAAATATCGCCGGGTTGTTCACTGTCGATCTTCCGTCGGGTGTGAAGGCCGGAGAAAATTTCGTGGTGAGCGTGCGGCGGATCACGACGCAACGGGGCAAAGCCCCGCCGCCACCCCCGCCTCCGCCGCCTCAGATCCAGACGCCGATCGCCGGCGCCGCCTCACCTCGAGCGGAGCAGGGGCCCCAGCTTATCAACTACGACTGGCGGCAGGTCGTCGGGACCTTCGCCGTGCGCATCCCGGTCACCACCGCCAAGGTCATGCGCCCGGTTGAGGAGAACACCCTCGCCATCATGAAGTGGCGGTTGCAGGAGATGGACCCGTCGAACCGCTGGTATCCGGTCTTGCAGCGCTATATCGGCCTGATCGAGGGCCGCGTCAGGGGCGTGGGCGGAAGCCCGGGCCAGATTCCGCCGTCCGAGTGGGGGATTTGGGGCGAACCGAGGCCCACCCATCCCGGACATGGACCCGGCCGACCTCCCGAACCCCGCCCCGTCCGCCATCAACGACGCTGGGACGAGCAGACTGGAAAGATCGAGGGGCTGGTGTTCGATCGCTTCGGCGACTTCGAGGGGCTGCTGCTGCGCTGCGTCGATGGCGAGGAGAGGTTCTTCGCCAGTCGCGAGGAAGAGATCGAGACCCTCGCGCGCTTCGCCTGGGAGGAGCGGGTTCGGGTGAGCGTGGTCACCGAGGGAGATGATCGGGACGAGGTGGCTCGCCTGGTGTTGCGGCGACGGCCCCCCGAACACGACTTCTGACGGCCGGCGCAGACTCATGAAAGCCGGGCGCATTATGGTGGGACGATGCGCCAGGCCCTGCACACGCTCACGATCCAGACCCGCGGCCGGGGACTCCTGGAGATAAGCCGCCAGATCGCGGAATGGGTCTCGGGCGAGGGGATCGAAGCAGGTCTGCTCACGGTGTTCTGCCGGCACACCTCCGCCTCGCTGCTCATCCAGGAAAACGCCGATCCGGACGTTCGCCACGACATCGAGGCCTATTTCGAGCGTATCGCGCCGGAGGCACGAGGGCGCTACGTCCACGAGGACGAGGGTCCGGACGACATGCCGGCGCACCTCCGCGCGGCGCTGACGAACGTGCAGCTCACAATTCCGGTCTTAGGCGGACGGCTCGCGCTCGGGACTTGGCAGGGGATCTATCTCTTCGAGCACCGCCGCGCTCCACATCGGCGCGAGGTCGTTCTGCATCTGATCGGCGAGTAGCGCCGCGGGCGGGATCAATCTGTAGGATCGATCGGATTAACGAGAACAACTCGTTGGAATGATGGATAATCGCCGCTGCATTCTGGCGGCATGGCAATCCTGGCGATTTCAGAGACGCCGACGCGACTGGCGCATCGGGCCGCCGGGATCGCTCCTGGCCTTCTGTTGTGCCTGGTGCTCACCGGCGTTGCGATCGCCCTGCAAGGCGTGGAGGCGCGCGTCTTCGGCCGCGCCTGGCTGGAGGCGCTGGTGCTCGCCATCCTCCTGGGCGCGGCGGTTCGAACGGTGTGGACTCCCGGCGCGCGGTGGCGGTGCGGTATCCATTTCTCCGGGAAGATCATCCTCGAGGTCGCGGTCGTCCTTCTGGGCGCGGGCGTCGATGTCCACAGCATCTCGGCGGCGGGCGGCCCACTCCTCGCGGGAATCATCGCCCTGGTCGTCCTGGCGATCCTCGGCAGCTACGGCCTTGGCAGGCTGTTCGGTCTGCCCCGGCGGATGGCGGCCCTGATCGCTTGCGGCAACTCCATCTGCGGGAACTCCGCCATCGCCGCTGTGGCTCCGGTGATCGGGGCCGAGAGCGAGGACGTCGCCGCCGCGATTTCGTTTACGGCCATCCTCGGGGTCGCGGTCGTGCTGGGCCTGCCGCTCCTGGGCGGCGCCCTGGGTCTCAGCCACCGGGGATACGGCATCATGGCCGGCCTGACCGTCTACGCCGTGCCACAGGTGCTTGCGGCCGCGGCGCCGCTCGGCGCCTTGGCCGTCCAGGTGGGCACGCTGGTGAAGCTCGTGCGCGTGCTGATGCTTGGCCCGGTGGTCGTCGTCCTGGCTCTTATCGCCCGGTCCGCCCAGACGGCGACCCCGGACGGCCGCAAGGCGAGCCTGCCACCGCTGCGCCACCTGGCGCCCTGGTTCATCATCGGCTTTCTCGCATTGGTCGTCGCCCGCTCGCTGGGACTGACGCCAACGGCGGTCGCGGCCCCGGCCGGCTCGATGGCCGGATTGCTAACGATCGTGTCGATGGCGGCGCTGGGCCTCGGCGTCGACGTTCGGGCGCTCGCCAGCGCCGGCCCGCGGGCCAGCGCCGTGGTGACGCTATCGCTCTGCCTGATCGGCGCCCTGGCCCTCGCCCTGGTGGGGACCCTAGGGCTGGCCTGAGCTCTAGATCTTCGTCGATACGAGGAGGCGGCCCGGCCCGAGGCGATCGATGACGCTCGGCAGGGCGGCGACGTCGACCGCAAAGCAGCCCTCGCTGAGGCCCAGCACGCCTTTCTCGCGGAGGATCTCCGGGCACACATAGGCGGCCGAGTGGACCACGATCTCGCGCGCCTCGGCGTTCGAGTTGGTCGCATCGAGGCCGATCAGGCGCATCGAGTGGCCGTGATGGCCGTAGTAATAGTTGCCGGTGAGGAAAGCGCCCTTGCTGCTGCACTCGGAGTTGAACTCGTTCGAGAAGGTCTGCAGCCATCCGCTGTGTTCGGGATCGGATCCGCGGCCGTGGGCGACCAGGAAGTTCTGGATTGCGCCGGTGCGCATGTCGATCAGATGCATCCGGGGCTCGCTCGAGGGGCGAGCAAAATTCACCACGCCCACAACGTCCTGGTTCGGAATGCGATTGCCCAACCGGAGCAGTTCCGCCTGCGCGAGGAAGGTCAGCACCGACTCGGTCTGGGCGGCGGCGGGGCGGGCGAGGGTCAGCGCGGGGGCAACGGCTGCGAGGGACGCAAGAAAGGTCCGGCGGTCGATGGGCACGCTAGGCGATTCCCTGATGGTTGAGCTGAGTCTTCCCCCTGACCCTTAAGATCAGGTTTCCGACCTAGTGCGAAGACCCAGTTCCCTCCGTGGTACGTTTTCGTCGA
>DATJRL010000401.1:0-18369 GCA_035504785.1 Caulobacteraceae bacterium | reverse complement strand
AGATGCTGAGCGTGATGTACGACCTCCACGTCACGGCCGGCTGGCCGACCACGTTCTGGCCGCCCTGGATCTCAGGTCGGGACGCGCCCGACGCCGCTGCGGCGCTGAACTAACTGCGTCAGGGTGGGCTTGACCTCTAGTCTGTCAGGGTGTACCTGACTGTCAGGATTTATATGACAAACGGAAAGCCGAACATGTCCGGACCCGCCAAGACCGAGGCTTCGGCGGCGACACCGCCGGTGGGGCCGCTGCACTGCTCGTTCTGCCTGAAGTCGCAGCATGAGGTGGCCAAGCTGATCGCGGGGCCGGGCAACCTCTACATCTGCGACGAGTGCGTGGCGCTTTGCGACGAGTACGTCGCCGGGCGCACGCCGAAGATCGACGAAGCGCGGTTCAGGATCGAGAACATCCCTTCCGACCGGCTGCTGGCGCGGCTGAAGCCGATCGAACAGACCCTGCAGGGGATGGGCAACCAGTTGCAGACCGTGGTCGAGGAGCTGCGGGGCCGCGAGGTGAGCTGGGCGCGGATCGGCGAGGCGCTCGGCGTGTCTCGGCAGTCGGCCTGGGAACGCTTCTCCTGACGCGTTCGAGTCCCAACGCGGCGCAAGCCAGGTTCGGTGCGCGGGTGTAAGCTCCGCATCTGGATGTGTTGGCCGCAGGGACTCATGGTCGTCCGCGCGCTGGATCGCAGGAGATTTGGAGCCGCGCTGCTGGGCCTGGGGCTCGTCGCGCCGGCGCTGGCGCGGGCGGAGATCGTCCAGGTCGGCGGCGATGCGAGCCGGCTCATGAACCTCCCCGATCCCGAGGCGCCCGCCCCCTACACGCCGCCGGCCGACCTCAAATCCATCATCGACATCTACAAGCGCATGACCTGCCCGGTGGAGGTCGAAGGCGCCGGGCCGTTTCCGTTCGTGGCCGATACGGGCGCCAACCAGTCGGTGATTTCGGCCGAGCTCGCCGCCAAGCTGGCCCTCAAGGTCGGCGATGCGCAGGCGCTGAACGGGGTCGCCGGCGTGCAGATAACACCAACGGTCGGCGCGAAGGTGCGGGTGGGCTCGCGGCCGGTGCGCGACGTGACGCTGTTTGTGCTGCCGGCCGACGCCATCGGCGGACCGGGCATGGTGGGGCTGGATCAACTCGACGGGGCGCGGCTGACGCTCGACTTCCGCCGCGAGGAGCTCTCGCTCGACACCGGCCCCTCGCTGCCGGGCTTGGGCGACGAGATCGACCTGAAGGCGCAGCGGCGCGACGGCCAGTTGACGCTGGTCGACGCCGACGTGGCCGGCATCAAGGTGACGGCGTTCCTCGACTCCGGCGCCCAGGACACCATCGGCAACATGGCGCTGCGCCAGTTGGCGCTCATCCGCTATCCCACGACGATCTGGTCGCAGCTGCCGATCCTCAGCGTCACCGGCCAGACCGTGGCGGCGAACTTCGCCGACCTTCCGGGCCTGCGCATCGGCGGGCTCTCGCTGCCCAGTTGGCCGGTGGCGTTCGCCGACCTGCACATCTTCAGGCTCTGGAACCTCGTCGACCGGCCGGCCATCGTGATCGGCGTCGATGTGCTCTCGCGCTTCGAGACCGTCTGCCTCGACTTCCGCCACAACGAAGTGCGGTTCCGACTGCCGTCGCGCACCTGACCGAACAACGCTCGGCGAAGATTGACGGCGGCCGCGCGCTTACCTAGGTTCCGCGCCCTTTCGCTCAAGTCCGGCGTTCAGCCATGCCCCAGATCCTCGTCGAGGAGCTGTCGAAGACCTATCGCATCGCCGAGCGCGACCCGGGAACGTTGGGCGCGCTGCGCGGTCTGTTCCATCGCCGCTGGCGCACGGTCGAGGCGCTGGACGGGGTCAGCTTCCGGTTGGAGCGCGGCGAGCTGGTCGGTCTGATCGGTCCGAACGGCGCTGGCAAATCCACCACGATCAAGATCCTCTCCGGCATCATGGAGCCGACCTCCGGACGCTGCGAGATCGACGGGCTCACCCCTTGGCGGGACCGGGTGAAGCACGTGGCCCGGATCGGCGTCGTCTTCGGCCAGCGCAGTCAGCTGTGGTGGGACCTGCCGGTGATCGAGGGCTTCGACCTGCTCCGCGACATCTACCGCGTGCCCGCCGCCGCTTACGCCGCCTCACGCGACGAACTCGTCAGCCTGCTCCGCCTCGAGCGGCTGCTCGACCAGCCGGTCCGCCAGCTCTCGCTCGGCCAGCGCATGCGCTGCGAGATCGCCGCCGCGCTGCTGCATCGCCCGAAACTGGTCTTCCTCGACGAGCCGACCATCGGCCTCGACGCGCCCTCCAAGCTGGCGGTGCGCGAGTTCGTCGGCCGGCTGAACCGCGACCATGGCGTCACCGTCATTCTCACCACTCACGACATGCACGACATCGAGGCGCTGGCGGAGCGGGTGATCGTGATCGGACAGGGGAAGATCCTCGCCGACGGCCCGTTCGAGGCCCTGCGCGCCGGAGTGCTGGCCGAACGACGGCTGTTCGTGGACTTCGCCGGCGAGGCGCCGCCGCTCGACCTGCCGGGGGTGACGGTCGTCTCCCGCGACGGCCGCCAGCTTGAACTCGCCTTCGACCCCCGCGCGACGCCGGCCCCGGACCTCATCGCCCGCATCGTCGCGGCGCATCCGGTGGACGACATCCATGTCGAGGAGCCGCTGATCGAGGAGGTCATCGCCCGGTTCTACGACCTGCACGGGGCGGGCGAGGGATGACGCAACGTGGGGAATGGCTCCCCTCCCCCTTGAGGGGAGGGGTTGGGGGCGGGGGTTTGCCGGACGATTTGCCTCCGACGGAGAAAACCCCCCGCCCGGCTGCTTCGCAGCCACCCTCCCCTCGGGGGGGAGGGTTGCCAGGCGCTCTAACCCCCTACCTCGCGGTCTTCGCCGGGCGGTTCCAGCTGATGCTGCAGTACCGGGCGGCGGCGTTCGCCGGCTTCATCACCCAGTGCTGGTTCGGGATCATCCGTATCCTGATCTTCGCGGCGTTCTACGCGGGCGGATCGGCCCATGCGCCGATGACGCTGAGCAACGCCATCGCCTACACCTGGCTCGGCCAGGCGTTCCTGGCTTTCCTGCCGTGGAACGCCGATCCCGACGTGACGGAGATGGTCCGCACCGGCGCCGTCGCCTACGAACAGCTGCGGCCGGTGGACACCTACGCCTGGTGGTACGCGCGCGCCCTGGCCTGGTCGATTGCGAGAGTGTTGCCGCGGGCGACGCTGATGGCGGCCTTCGCCGTGGTGCTGATCCCGCTGGTCGGGCTGGGCGAATGGGGCATGCCGCCGCCGCCGAACGCCGCGGCCGCCGGACTCTTCGCCGTCTCGGTGATGGGCATGGTGCTGCTGTCGGCCTCGATCACGCTCGTCATCAACATCGTGATGACCGCCATGCTGACCGACCGGGGTCCGAGCACTCTGGCCGCGCCGATCGTCAACCTGTTCTCCGGCATGGTCGTGCCCTTGGCGTTCTTTCCGGACGCTGCGCGGCCCTGGCTGCGCGCCCAGCCCTTCGCCGGCCTCGTCGACATCCCGTTCTCGATCTACTTCGGCGGTCTCTCGGGCTGGCGCGCGGTGGGGGCGATCGCGCTGCAGTTCGGCTGGACGGCGGCGCTGATCGTGGGCGGACGAATCTGGCTGGGGCGGGTAATGCGCCGGCTCGTGGTGCAGGGCGGCTGAGGGATGGGACCGCTTCGCCTCTACGGCCGCTACGCCGCCGCATCGATCCGCGCCCAATTCTCCTACCCGGGCACGCTGGCCATGATGATCGCCGGCCAGTTCCTGGTGACGGTGATCGAGTTCATCGGCGTCTGGGCGCTGTTCCGCCGCTTCGGCCAGATCGGCGGCTGGCGGCTGGGCGACGTGGCGCTGTTTTACGGGCTGGTCAGCGTCACCTTCTCCCTCGCCGACGCGGCGACGCGCGGCTTCGACGTGTTCGGCTCGGTGTTCGTCAAGACCGGCGCTTTCGACCGCCTCTTGCTGCGGCCGCGCTCCACGACGCTGCAGCTGATGGGCTACGAGCTGCGCCTCACCCGCGTCGGCCGTCTGATCCAGGGCGTCGGGGTGTTCGCCGTCGGAATGGCCCTCACCGGGTTCCAGCTGACCCCGGCCGCCATGGCGATCCTGGCCTTCGCCATCGCCGGCGGCGTCGCGCTGTTCTCCGGTCTGCTGGTGATGCAGGCGACGCTGTCGTTCTGGACCGTCGAGAGCCTGGAGGCGGTGAACATCCTCACCTACGGCGGCGAGGCGGCGGCCGAGTATCCGATGAACGTCTACGCCGCGTGGTTCCGCGACGTCCTGACCTTCGCGGTGCCGATCGGTTGCGTCACCTATCTGCCGATGCTGGCGGCGATGGGCCGGCCCGACCCCCTGGGCGCGCCCGGCTGGGTGCTGCCGCTCGCGCCGGCGGCGGGATTCCTCTTCCTCGGAATCGCCCTCTTCGTCTGGCGTTTTGGGCTGAAGCGATATGCCTCAGCGGGGGGCTGACCGGCCGCCTTGACCGGGCGCGCGGGCCTACTCACCCTAGGGTCCGCGAGGGAGGACAACCGATGAGCTTGGCGAGCCGGCTCGAGCGGGAGTGGGTCTTCTTGCGCGGGTTGTTGCGCACCCTCTCGCGGGTCAACTCGATCGCGGCGGACTCGCCCAACCTCGTCACGGACGATCTGGAGCGCGCCGTCGATCGCTGGCGCGCGCGGCCGGCGCTGAGCTTCGAGGGCCAGCGTCTCAGCTATGGCGAGATGGACGCCCTCGCCAACCGCTTCGCCCACTGGGCCGACGACGCCGGCCTGCGCCGCGGCGACGTGGTGGCGCTCCTGCTGCCCAATCGCCTCGATTACCTGCCGATCTGGTTCGGGCTGTCGAAGGTTGGGGTCATCGCCGCCCTGATCAACAACCAGCTCGCCGGCGACGCCCTGGCGCACTGCCTCAACATCTCGGGCGCCGTCGCCTGTATCGTCGACGCGGAGACCGGGCCCGCCTACGCGGCCGCCAAGGCCGGGATGGCCCACGGCATGCGCGAATGGACGCTGGCCGAGGCCCACGGCGGTCAGCACGACCTGGGCCAGGCGCTGCGCAGCTGCAGCGACCTGCGCCCCGACCGCGGTCGCCGCAATGGGATCGCCGGGCGCGACACCGCCCTTTACATCTTCACCAGCGGCACCACCGGGCTGCCCAAGGCCGCGCGCATCACGCATATGCGCGCCCAGCTCTACATGCGCGGTTTCGCTGGCGCGACGAACGCCAGGCCCGACGATCGCATCTACGTCGCCTTGCCGTTCTACCACGCCACCGGCGGCCTCTGCGGCGCGGGCGCCGCGCTGCTCAACGGCGGCTCGGTGGTGATCAAGAAGAAGTTCTCGGCCAGTCACTTCTGGGGTGACGTGGTCGGCGAGCGCTGCACCATGTTCGTCTACATCGGCGAGCTTTGCCGCTACCTGGCCAATCAGCCCGAGGCCCCGGAGGAGCGGGAGCACAGGCTCCGCCTCGCGTTCGGCAACGGCCTGCGGCCCGATGTGTGGGAGAAGATCCTCGGCCGCTTCGCAGTGCCCCAGGTGCTGGAGTTCTACGGTTCGACCGAGGGCAACGTCTCGATGTTCAACTTCGACGGCAAGCTCGGCGCCATCGGCCGCGCGCCCGGCTACCTGAGGCGTTTCTTCAACATCCGCCTGGTCAAGTTCGACGTCGAGACCGAGACGCCCTTGCGCGGAACCGACGGGCGCTGCCTGGAGGCGGAGGTCGACGAGGCGGGCGAATGCCTGGGCGAAATCAACGGCGACGACGCGCGCACCGCCTACGTCGGCTACGCCGACAAGGCCGCCAGCGAGAAGAAGGTGCTGCACGACGCCTTCCGCGAGGGCGACGCCTGGTTTCGCACCGGCGACCTCCTGAGGAAGGACGCGGAGGGCTATTTCTATTTCGTCGACCGCATCGGCGACACCTTCCGCTGGAAAGGCGAGAACGTCTCGACCAGCGAGGTGGCGGGCGCGCTCTCCGAGGCGCCGGGCGTGCTCGAGACCAACGTCTATGGGGTCCGTGTCGACGGACTCGACGGCCGGGCCGGCATGGCCGGGCTGGTGGTCGGCAAGGGGTTCGACATCGCGACCTTCGGCGCGTTCGTCTCGGGCCGCCTGCCGCCCTACGCCCGACCGCTCTTCCTGCGCCTGCTCCCCCAGATCGAGGTCACCGGCACGTTCAAGTATCGCAAGCTCGACCTCGTCGCCGACGGTTTCGACCCGAACAAGGTCAGGGACCAGCTCTACGTCCGCGGCGAGCGCGGCTACCAGAAGCTGACCAAGCCGGTGTTCGAGAAGATTCTTTCCGGCGAGATGCGGCTGTAGAGGCTGAATCGCATCCGCCCCGTCGCCCCGGCCGAAGCTGCGCAGCAGCGCAGCGCCGGTGACGTCGCTTGATCTCAACCCGCTCTAATTCAGCTCGGTCTTCTTCGGCGGGGCGGGCGGCAGCGGGGCGACCGGCACGCCGTCCTCGACGAGGTCCTTGACCTCGGCGGGACTCGCCTCGCCGTAGATGCCGCGCTCTTCGGAGCGACCCTCGTGGATGGCGCGGGCCTCGCGAGCGAACGCGTCGCCGACGTAGTCGAAGTTGTCCTCGACGTGGCGGCGCACCTCGGCCATCGCCTCCATCATCATCTGACGCTTCTGGCCGCCGCCCGCCGCCGCCGGCTCGCCGCGCTTCCTCGCGCCGACCACCGACGGGGCCATGATCTGCTTGGCCACCGCCTTCGAAGCGCAAACCGGGCATTGCAGCAGCCCCCGCGACGCCTGATCGTCGTAATCCTCGGAGGAGCCGAACCAACCCTCGAACTCGTGGCCGTGCTCACAGGCCAGGGCGTACAGGATCATGCCGCGGCTAAGCTCCGGCGGTGGCGGCCGCGGGCGCCCGCGCCGAGATCGGCCCGGTGAACGCGCGCTCGTTCCGCAGCGCCGGGATCGCCTGGCGGGCCTTGTCGACCTCGGCGAGGTCGAGGTCGGCCATCAACACCGCCGGTTCGTCGTGATCGGCGAGCGCAAGCACCTCGCCCCACGGCGCGACCACCATCGAGCGGCCCCACGTGGCGCGGCCGTCCTCGTGGACTCCGCCCTGGGCCGGGGCGATGACGAAGGACCCGGTCTCGATCGCGCGGGCCCGCAGCAGGATCTCCCAGTGCTTCTCGCCGGTCGGCCGGGTGAAGGCGGCGGGAACGGTCAGCACCTCGGCGCCGGCCTTGGCGAGGGCGTTGTGCAGCGCCGGGAAGCGGACATCGTAGCAGATGGTCAGGCCCAGCCTCGCGCCCGCCGCATCGGCGACCACCGCGCGGTCGCCGGGCTCGTAGGACGCCGACTCGCGGATCCGCTCTCCGGTCGGCAGATCGACGTCGAACATGTGCAGTTTGTCGTAGGTCGCGGCGACGCAGCCGTCGGGTCCGATGAGCATCGCGCGATTGGCGCACTTGCCGTCCGGCCGCTTCACCAGCGCCGAGCCGATCAGCACCCAGACTTCCAGCTCTCGCGCCAGGTCGGCGAGGCCGAGGACGGCGACATCGGACTCGGGCGTGGCGATCGCCTCCAACAGCGCCTCGCGACGGCGCTGCAGGATGTTGGTGCCTTCCGGCGTCGCGACCAGCCGAGCGCCGTTCGCCGCGGCCCGGCGGACCATCGGCTCGGCCTGAGCCAGCGCCGCGGCCTGGTCGGCCGGCGTGCGCATCTGGATGAGGCCGACGCGCAACATCAGGCAGCTTTCAGCAGCGGATCGAGCCGGCCGGCGCGATCGAGCTCCATCATCTCGTCGCACCCCCCGATGTAGGCCCCGCCGATGAAGATTTGCGGAAAGGTGTTGCGTCCGCCCGAACGCTTGATCATCTCGTCGCGCAGTTTCGGATCGAAGCCGGCTTCAATCTCCCGGTAATCGACGCCCTTCTGGTTGAGCAGCGAAAGCGCCCGCGCACAGTAGCCGCAGAAGGGTTTGGTATAGATGACGACGTCAGCCATTCGCTCAGCACCTCGGAACCAACTGTCATATAGGCCGCGCCTCGCGTTCCTGCACCCGCGCGACCGTGGCCACGTGGACGCAGGCGGCGCCGGCGGCCTTCAGCGCCCGAGCGCAAGCCTCGGCCGTCGCGCCGGTGGTGAGCACGTCGTCGACGAGGAGGACGCGTCGGCCTTCGATCCGCTTCCACATCGGCTTCGGGGTGGCGAAAGCGGCGGCCATGTTGCGCCGGCGGCCAGCGCCGGACCGACCGGCCTGGGTCGGGGTGTCGCGCCGACGCACGATCGCGCCTGGCAGGTAGGCGAGGCCGGCGCGGCGGGCGAGCGGCCGCGCGATCTCGGCGGCCTGGTTGAAGCGCCGGCTCAGGAGCCGGATCGGATGCAGCGGCACCGGCGCAACGATGTCCGCGTCCTCGATCAGGTCGCGGGCGGCGCGAGACAGCCACAGCGCGAAGAGCCCGGCAAGGTCGGTGCGGTCGGCGCGTTTCAACTGCAGGATCAGGTCGCGCGCGTGGTCGTCGTAGGTGACGGCGGCGCGGGCGCGGTCGAAGGCGCGCCTGCGGGAGAGGCACGCGGGGCAGCGCGCCCCGTCCCGCAGCGTCTCGCCGGCGTCGAACTCGGCCGGCGCGCCGCAACCGTCGCAGACGGGCGTCTCGATGAACCGCAGCTTCGCCCACGTCTCCGCCGTGAGCCCCCGTGACTGCACCGGCCCGGCGCGGCCGGCGTCGAGCGCCACCGGCGGCAACACGAGGTCCGTCATCGCACGCACGACGTGGCGCGCGCGCCGCGAACCGGCGCCGACCCACGCCACGGCGTCTTCGTATCCCCAACCCATCGAGCCATTTTGCACGAACCGCGGCGCGGGAGTAGCACCCACGATCATGAGCGGTCCGCCCCGCCTCTTCGACCGAGCGCGACATCGCCAGCGTCTGGCGCGCGCCGCGCCGCGCTTCGCCGGCGCCTCGTTCCTGAAGAGTCGCGCCGCGGAAGACATCGTGGCGCGGCTGGAGACGGTCATGCGCGAGTTCCCGGTGGCGGTCGACCTCGGAGCGCGGACCGGCGACTTCGCCGCCGCGCTGGCCGCCAGTGACGCAGCCGGCAAGGTGGGCATGCTGGTGGAGACCGATCTGTCGCCTGTGATGCTGGCGGGCCGACCGGGGCCGCGGGCGGTGGTCGACGAGGAGCGATTGCCGTTCGCGCCGGGCAGCCTCGATCTGGTGGTTTCGTCGCTCGCGTTGCACTGGGCCAACGACCTCGTCGGCGCACTGGTGCAGATCCGCCAGGCGCTCAAGCCGGACGGCCTCTTCCTCGGCGCGATCCTGGGCGGCGCGACGCTGACCGAGCTGCGCCAGGCGCTGACCGAGGCCGAACTCGAGGTGCGCGGCGGCGCCGGCCCGCGCGTCTCTCCCTTCGCCGACGCCTACGACGCGGCGGGCCTGCTGCAGCGGGCCGGCTTCGACCTGCCGGTGGCCGATGTGGATCGGGTGGCCGTGCGCTACGACCATATCCTGGCGCTGCTGGCCGACCTCCGGGCGATGGGAGAGACCAGTGTGCTGATGGAGGGCGCCGACCGCCCGCTCACGCGCGGCATCGTCGCGCGCGCCGGCGAGATCTACGCCGAGCGGTTCGGCGCGGGCGGCCGCATCGTGGCCAGCTTCGAGATCCTCACGCTGACGGGCTGGTCGCCGCACGAGAGCCAGCAGCACCCGCTGCGGCCGGGGTCGGCGGGGATGCGGCTCGCCGACGCGCTGGGCGTGGCGGAGCGGGACGCTGGCGAGAAAGTGGGACGCCGACCCGCCTAGTGGGTGGCGTTGGAGACGGTGGTGCTGATGTGATTATACATCGTCACCTCGTTGTTCGCGAACGCCGAGATGCCGCCCAGGATCGCCAGGAAGATGCAGGCGACGATGAGGCCGTACTCAACGGCGGTCGCGCCGCTCTGGTCGGCCACGAGGGCCTTTAGAGAAGGTCGCGCAGCCATGCGACGAGCGGCTCGTCCGCCGGCGGCATCGGGTAGTCGCTGAGCTTGTCGGGTCTTACCCATGCGAGTGCCTCATGTTCCCGCGCCCGGACAAAACCCTCCCAGCGCCGGCACAAGTAAAGTGGCATGAGTAGGTGAAACGAATCGTAACCGTGGCTGGTAAAGACGAAAGGGGCCAGACACGACTCGGAAACCTTAATGCCGAGCTCTTCGGCGAGCTCCCTTATCAAGCATTCCTCGGGGGTTTCTCCGGCGTCAACCTTACCGCCGGGAAATTCCCATAGCCCTTCCAACTGTTTACCACGTGGCCTTTTTCCGATGAGCACGCGTCCGTCGGTATCGACGAGGGCCGCGGCGGCGACGAGGAGAATCTGGGTCAAGGCAGGTCCGGGAACGCTTGGGTCGCGGCCGCCCATAGCCCGGCGGGGTTGACTTTGCACCTGAAAGCGCCGATGTGCCGGCCGCGCTTCCGGTCCGCGGCGGCGCTCTCGGCGCTCCAGCCGCGTGGGAACGACATCTCGTTCCGGAACTGCGCTGCGCCCAGTCCCATAGCACGGTCGCCCCAGTCACGTGGGGGCGCGACCTCTCCAAGCGGCCCGGCGACGATCTCCTCAAGGGAGCGTTCGCCGCGTTGAGCCGCGTTTTCTCGAAAGACACTCCTCTGACTCAGTTTTCAACTCTCGGCCTCGCCAAGCCGTTGCTCACGGCGCTGGCCGACAAGGGCTACGCCACGCCGACCCCGATCCAGGCCCAGGCCATCCCGGACGTGCTGGCCGGCCGCGACTTGCTCGGCATCGCCCAGACCGGCACCGGCAAGACCGCGGCCTTCGCGCTGCCCATCCTCCACCGCCTCGCCGAGACCCGCCGGCCCGCGCCACGCCGGGGCTGCCGGTGCCTGGTGCTGGCCCCGACCCGCGAACTCGCCACCCAGATCGCCGATAGCTTCCGCGCCTATGGCCGCCATCTCGGCCTCTCGGTCGAAGTCGTGTTCGGCGGCGTGAAGTACGGCCCGCAGATCCGCGCGCTGGCGGGCGGCGTCGACGTCCTCGTCGCGACGCCCGGCCGGCTCATCGACCACATCCAGGAAAAGGTCGCCAATCTCTCGGCCGTCGAGGTGTTCGTGCTCGACGAGGCCGATCAGATGCTCGACCTCGGCTTCCTGCCGCCGATCCGGCGCATCGTCGCGACGCTGCCGAAGGAGCGGCAGAACCTGTTCTTCTCGGCCACCATGCCCGCCGAGATCGGAAAGCTGGCGGCCGAGCTGCTCAAGGATCCCGCCCGCGTCTCCGTCGCCCCCTCGGCGACCACGGCCGAGAAGGTGGAGCAGCGGGTGATCTTCGTCGAAGCCGAGCGCAAGCGCGTGCTGCTGGCCGAGCTCTTCGCCGACGCCGGCCTGAAGCGCACCCTGGTGTTCACCCGCACCAAGCGAGGCGCGGACCGGGTCGCCAAGCACCTCGTCCAGTCGGGCGTCGGCGCCGAGTCGATCCACGGCGACAAGAGCCAGGGACAGCGCGAACGGGCGCTCAGGGCGTTCAAGGCCGGCCAGGCCCGCGCGCTCGTCGCCACCGACATCGCCGCGCGCGGCATCGACATCGCCGCGGTGAGCCATGTGATCAACTTCGAGCTGCCGAACGTGCCGGAGGCCTATGTGCACCGCATCGGCCGCACCGCGCGAGCCGGCGCGTCCGGAATCGCCATCAGCCTCGTCGCCAACGACGAGCGCGTCCTGCTGCGCGACATCCAGAAGCTGACCCGCCAGGCCGTACTCGCCCAGGATCGCCGCGGCGACCGGGTGCTGGGCGCCGAAGCCGCGGTGGAGCGACACCTCGCGCCGGAAGAAACGCCGGCGCCGAAGCCGCAGGGCGCGGGCCAGCGCAAGCGCGGACGCCGCCCCAGCTGGGCCGGAGCGCAGGGCGGCGGATCGCGAGATCAGGGCCGTGGCCCGCGGGGTTCAACCCGAGGCGGTTCGCGGCAGGGTGACTCGGGCGATCAACCGCCCAAGCGCCGCAAGGAATGGCGACCGCCGATCTAGGGGTTGATCCATGCCGTCTCCCCGGACGGCCCACAGGGCCGATCCGGGGCCGGACCATCCGCTTCCTAGACGACTTCCAGCTTGATGGCGGGCCGTCCGGCCCCGGCTCAGCGTGTCCTCCGGACGCTTGGCCGGGGTGACGGAACTGATGCGGCCCAACGAGCGCTACCCCATCGTCCCATTTGACCGACCCCGCGTCAGGCGCGTTTCCTGAGCCGGAAGTCAGCGACGGGAGACGGCCATGCGAGCGATGGTTCTCGAGGGCGGCGCAGGGCTCGATCATCTCGCGCTGCAGACCCGCCCGGACCCGAAGCCGGCGCCGGGCGAGGTGGTGGTCCGGCTGGCGGCCGCTTCGATCAACTATCGCGATCTCGCCACGGTCACGAGGATGGCGCCGCAGCGCCCGCTGATCCCGCTCTCGGACGGCGCCGGCGTGGTCGAGGCGGTGGGCGAGGGCGTCGCCCGGGTCGAGGCCGGCGACCTGGTCATGCCAAGCTTCTTCCCGCACTGGATCGGCGGCCGTCCGACCCCGCAGCGCCTGGCCGCGCTCGGCGGCGCGCTGGACGGCGTCGCCTGCGAGGCCATCGCCATCACCGCCGAGGGCGTGACCAAGGTCCCGGCCGGCTGGGACGCCGCCGAGGCCGCTACGCTGCCCTGCGCCGCCGTCACCGCCTGGCGGGGGCTTTTCGCCGAGGGCAAGCTGACGGCCGGCGAGACCGTGGTGGTGCAGGGCACCGGCGGCGTCTCCATCTTCGCCCTGCAGTTCGCCAAGCTGGCCGGGGCGCGGGTCATCGTCACCTCGTCGTCGGACGAGAAGCTGGAGCGGGCCAGGGCGCTCGGCGCGGACGAGACCATCAACTACGCGAAGACGCCCGAGTGGGCGAAAGCCGCGCGGGAGCTGACTGGGGGCCGCGGCGTGGAGCATGTGGTCGAGGTCGGCGGCGCCGGCACCTTCCAGCAGTCCATTGCCGCCTGCGCCCTCGGCGGCAAGATCGCCGTCATCGGCGTCCTGTCCGGCTTCGTGAAGGACCTCAACGTCGCCGCGATGTTCGGCGGCAACCTGCACATCAACGGCATCACGGTCGGCAGCCGCGAGCACGTCGAGGACATGGTGCGAGCGATCGAAGTAGGGCGGCTGAAGCCGATCATCGACCGCCGCTTCCCGCTGGAGGCGCTGCCTGAGGCCCTGGGCCTGATGCAGGCGGGCGGCCATTTCGGCAAGGTGGTGATCGAGATCTAGAGGGACCGTTCGGACAGAGGGTGCTTGGGGGTCGAACTTGGCCGCCGACCGAGAGGGTGGATGCCTGACGCCCGAAGTGCGAAGGTCCAACATGCTTTCGCACGCCATCGCCACGGCTTTGGTGCTGTCGGCCCTCGGCGTTCAGGGGGCGCCGGCGGCTGCTCGAACCCAGCAGCGACAGCTTCAGAGCTATCTGGATCGGGTCTTCGATACGCCTCGTGTGATCTTCCGTTCAGCCGAGGCGGACCTGCGTGGCGACGGAAAGACGGAGGTCGTCGTGTATGTCACCGGACCCGATCTCTGCGGCACCGGCGGCTGTGACACGCTCGTTCTCGAACGCACTCGCTACGGATTTCGGACCGTGATGGACGCATCGGTCACCCGGTTGCCCATCCGCCTGCTCCGAACGCACACGCACGGCTGGCGAGACATCGGCGTGATGGTGGCCGGCGGCGGGATCACCTCCGGGTACGAGGCTCGCCTACGCTTCGACGGCCGCCGTTATCCGTCCAACCCGACCACGCCGCCCGCCCAGCCATTAAGGCGCGTTCGCGGTACGATCATAATCGACGATCCACGGCGCTAGCGTCCCGAGGCCGGGGCGCGGGCGGGGCGTGCGAAAATACGAAATGGACGCTTCCCTCTCCCCATGATCGGGAGGGATGGCCAAGGTTAGCTTCGGTAATCGCCGTTGATCGAGACGTAGCCGTGGGTGAGGTCGCAGGTCCACATCGTGGCCGAGGCCCGGCCGACTCCGACGTCGACGGATACCTCCAGCTCCTTCTTCTTCATGTAGGCGCTCATCTTCGCCTCGGAGTAGTCGGGCGCGACGTGGCCGTCGCGGGCGGCCCAGAGGTCGCCGAACCTGACGCTCAGCCGCTCGCGGTTGATCGGCTCGTCGGCGCGGCCCACGGCCATGACGATGCGGCCCCAGTTGGCGTCCTCGCCGGCGAAAGCGGTCTTCACCAGCGGGCTTTCGCAGACCGTGCGCGCGATCTTGCGGGCCGAGGCGGCCGACTGGGCGCCGGCGATCGTCACCTTGACGAATTTGGTCGCCCCCTCGCCGTCGCGCACCAGCTGCTGGGCGAGGTCGAGCAGCACGCCTTCCAGCTTGGCGCGGAAGTCGGCGAGCCGGGTGTCGCCGGCGCGGCTGATGCGCGGCCCGGAACGGCCGGTGGCGAAGAGCAGCAGGGTGTCGTTGGTGGAGCGGTCGCCGTCGACCGTCACCGCGTTGAAGGTGGTGTGCACATAGAGCCGCGCCAGCGCCTGCAGCGCGGCCGGCGCGATGGCCGCGTCGGTGGCCACGAACGCCAGCATGGTCGCCATGTCGGGCGCGATCATGCCCGATCCCTTGGCGATGCCGGCGATGCGCACCTTCTGCCCGTCGATCTTCGCCTCGGCCACGGCGCCCTTGGCGAAGGTGTCGGTGGTCATGATGGCCGCCGCGGCGTCGGCCCAGGCGTCTGGGGCGAGGGCGCGGGCGATCTCGGGAACCTTGGCGGTGATCTTGGCGTCGGGCAGCAGCACGCCGATCACCCCGGTGGAGGCCATCATCACCTGGCTCTGCCGGCAGTCGAAGCGCTTGGCGAGCGCCGAGGCCACGCGCCGCGCCGCGTCCGCGCCCGGCCGGCCGGTGAAGGAGTTGGCGCAGCCGGCGTTGACCACCAGCGCCCGGACGTCCTTGCCACCGGTGGTTTCCAGCTGCCGCTTGCACCAGTCCACCGGCGCGGAGCCGACGCCGTGGCGGGTGAACACCCCGGCGCAGGACGTGCCCTCGGCGAAGCGCATCACCAGCACATCGGGCCGCTCGTGCTTGTAGAGCCCGGCCCGGCCGATCGCGAGTTCGACGCCGGCGATGGGCGCGATCCTCGGGAACGGCGCGGCGTTGGGCGCCAGGCCGGGCTTGCCGGCGGGCGGCGGCGCCGCGGCGACGGGCGTCGCGAACTGGCGGGCTTCGCGTTCGGCGCGGCGCAGCGCCGCCCCCTTCCAGGCGCTCCTGAGCGGATCGAGCGCGCGTTCGAGGGTCTGGCCGACGATCTCGGCGGGCTTGGCGACCGCGGCGGCGGCCGGTTTCCTGGCAGGCGGTTTGGCGCCAGTCGGTGTTGTCATTGTCTCATCGCTCCGGCGGCGTTGGCGGGCGTGGGGACGGCGGAAGCGGGCGCGGACGCCGGGCCGGGCTCGGGCGCCGAGGCCGGTTCGGTCGGCGCTCCGGGAACGTCCGGCGGCGGCCCGATCAGGGTCTCGATCTTCGACTGCTCGCGCAGCCGAAGGACCAGGTTCTTGACCTTGTCGTAGGTGATGAACTGGATCAGTTGCGGGCGCACCTGGTCGAGGGTCGGCGCGGGCTCGGGCTGACGCTCGTCGACGCGCAGCACGGCCCAGCCGGCGTCCACCTTCACCGGCCCGACCACTTGGCCGACCTTCGCGCCCTTGATCGCCTCGGCGATCGGCTGGGGCAGGGTGTCGGTGGTCGCTTCGCCCAGGTCGCCGCCCTTGAACCGGCTCTCTGGGTCGATCGAGCGTTCCATCGCCAGCGCCTCGAAGGCCGCGCCGCCGGCGAGTTCGCGCTTCACCGCCTCGGCGTCCGGCTCGGACGCCACCACGATCTGGCGCAACCGCACCTGTTCGGACGGCGTGCGATGCTTCAGGAAGTCCTCGTAGAGCGCGTTCTCCGCCTGGGGAGTCACCGCCTTGCCGACCACGCTCTCGACCATCAGGTTCTCCAGCGCCCGGTCGCGAGCGGCGGCGAGGCGGCGCTGGGCGAGAGGATCCTTGTCCAGGCGCCGCTTCAGCGCCTCGGCGGCGAGCACATGGGTGTCGATCACTTCGTCCAGCACCTGGTGGAAGAGATCGGACGACACGTCGAGCGGGTCGCCGGGTCCGATCAGGCCCTCGGACGCCGCCTCTCGTTTCACGTCCGACGCCCAGACCGTATCGCCGTCGACGCGCGCCACCGCCTGGTCGCCAGGTTCGGGCGGGCGCTGCGCCGCCGGCGGGCCGCTGCAGCCCGCCAGCCACGCGCCGGCCATCGCCAACGCCGCGATGGGCCGCGCCTTCCCCGCGGTCAGACTTGCAATCCCGGCCATGGCGTCTTCCTTTGCGGCGCGCATGGCCCTCAACGCGGCAGGGCGTCAAGTGTGGGAGGATGACGGCGATGAAGTTCTACAACTCGGTTGGACCCAATCCGCGGGTCGTGAAGCTGTTCATGGCTGAGAAAGGGATCGAGATCCCGCGCGTCGACGTGAACCTCATGGCGGGCGAAAACCGCCAGGACGCCTACAAGGCCAAGAACCCCTCCGGCCAGATGCCGGCGCTGGAGCTCGACGACGGCGTGGTGCTCGCCGAGATCCTGCCGATCTGCGAGTACCTGGAGGAGATCCATCCCAGCCCGGCGCTGATCGGGACCAACGCCGAGGAGCGGGCGGTGACCCGCATGTGGACGCGCCGCATCGACCTCAACGTCTGCGAGCCGATGGCCAACGGCTTCCGCTTCGCCGAGGGGCTGCGGCTATTCGAGAACCGGGTGCGCTGCATCCCGCAGGCGGCGGACGACCTGAAGACGGTGGCCAGGGAGAAGCTCGCCTGGCTCGACGGCCTGATCGCCGGCCGCCAGTTCCTGGCCGGCGACAAATTCACCCTCGCCGACATCCTGCTCTTCGCCTTCGTCGAGTTCGGAGCGCAGGTCGGGCAGCCGCCCAATCCGGACAACAAGAACCTCGCCGCCTGGCAGGCCCGCGTCGCGGCGCGGCCGAGCGTCGCCACGAACTAGTGTCCGGATTCCTCTGCACCGCTCCTTCGTTGTCATCCCGGACGGAGCCGCGCAGCGGCGTAGATCCGGGATCTCCTCAGCGCCGGCGGCAAGAAGGAGATCCCGGATGAGTCCGCTACGCGGCTCTCCGGGATGACACCTGTTATATGTTTGATATCGTTCCGAAAGCTATCGACGCCAACGCCGAGGCGGCGCCGCGACGACACCTGGGCGTGCTGCACGCCACAGTGCTGGCGCTGGGCATGATCATGACGACCGACACGCTGAAGACCGCGCCGACCGTCGCGCTCAGCATCGGGACCTGGCACTTCTACGGGACCTGGGTGCTGGGCGGCCTGATCTCGATGGTCGGCGCCTACTGCTATGTCGAACTGGCGACGGCGTTCCCGGATCCGGGCGGCGACTACAACTTCCTGCGCAAGGCCTACGGGCGCGAGGTCGGGCTGCTGTTCGCCTGGTCGCGCTTCTCCATCATGCACACCGGCTGGATGGCGCTGATGGCGTTCATGTTCGCAGACTACGCCGGCGACCTATTCGGCCTCGGCCATGGCGGGCGCACCGTTTTCGCGCTGGCCACGATCGCGGCGCTGATGGGCCTCAACCTGATGCACGTGCGCCGCGGGTTCCTGACCCAGGCGGGGCTGGTGGGGTTGGTGACCTTGGGCTTCGCCGCGGTGGTGGTTGCGACGCTGAAGCTGGCGGCGACCGGCCAGCTGCCGCACGCCTCACCCGTCGCCGCCGGGTCGGCGCCCACGCTTGGCAAGTTCACCGTGGCGCTGATCTACATCTTCCTCGCTTACGGGGGCTGGAGCGATGCGGCCACCCTTTCGGCCGAGGTGCGCAGCGACAAGCGCGGGATGCTGGTCGCCATCATGGGCAGCCTCGCCGCGCTCATGGCGATCTACCTGGCCCTGAACGCCGCGATGATGATCGGACTGACCCCGGCCGGCCTCGCCGCCAGCAGCGCCCCGGCGGCCGACCTGATGGGCCGCGCCTTCGGTCCCATCGGCAAGACCCTGATCGTGGCGGTGGTCGGCGTCTCGGCCGTCGCCAGCATCAACTCCACTCTGATCGTCGGCGCCCGCACCACCTACGCCGCCGCCCGCGACACCCCGCGCCTGGCCTTCGTCGGCCGCTGGGACGGCAAGCGCGGCATCCCGGCCCGCGCCGTGCTGGCCGAGGGCGGCTTCGCCATGCTGCTGGTGGTCGCCGGCGGTTTCGCGCAGAGCGGCTTCAACGCCATGGTCGACTACATGACCCCGGTCTACTGGCTGTTCGTCATGCTGAGCATGGGCTCGCTGATCCTCCTACGCCGCCGTTATCCCAAGACGCCCAGACCGGTGCAGACGCCGCTGTTTCCCCTGTTTC
>DATJRL010000400.1:0-2424 GCA_035504785.1 Caulobacteraceae bacterium | reverse complement strand
GGAGATGTACGGCGTCGGCTACCCGGTGATGGACCGCGTGATCAACGGACACGTCGTGCTCGGACTGGTCATCCTCTACATGTTCGGCAAGATCCTGGCGTGCAGCCTGACCCTGTCGATCGGCGGATCCGGCGGCGTCTTCGCCCCCTCGCTGTTCACCGGCGCGATGGCGGGGACGGTCTTCGGCACGATCGCGCACCAGCTGTTCGGGTCCGCCGCCGGGCCGACCGCGGTCTACGCGCTCGTCGCGATGGGCGGCGTCTTCGCCGGCGCCACCCAGGCGCCGCTGACGGCGATCGCCAGCGTCATCGAGATGACCGGCAACTTCGGCCTCACGCTGCCGATCATGCTCGCCGCCGCGATCGCCGCGGCGCTCTCCCGACATCTCACCTACGGCAACATCTCCACCACGAAGCTGCTCCGCCGCGGCATCGACATCGAGCAACCGCTGGCGCCGCTCAGCCCCAGAGCCAAGGCCTACGTCGAGGCCCGCGACCCAGCCTGAGCGCGGTCCTCTCGATCCGGCCCGCAGCTGTCCGGACCGCACCCGGGCGCCGGACGGCCAGCCCGTCCGAACACGGGGCTGGCGGGACTGGAATGTGCGCGACCTTCGGCGTGAGAAGCCGGTGGGTGGATCGCGAAGACGATCGCGGAGGAGACGCCGGTCGCAGCACGCGGCCGAGCACCAGCGTGGGCACGCTGGCTGTGGGAGCCTTCGTCTCCGCCGATCAGTCACCGCTTCGTACCGATGCCCCATCCCGAACCTGAGCGCCACCTGTTGCGCGCCCGCGACTTGGCGGACACCCGCTATGCCGAGCAGATCGACGTGGCGGCGATGGCGTCTGCCGCCGGCCTCTCCAGAGCACATTTCAGCCGGTCCTTCGCGCGCGCCTTCGGCGAGGCGCCCGGCGCCTACCTGCTGACCCGCCGGCTTGAACGGGCGGCGGCGCTGCTGCGCAACACCGACCACAGCGTCGCGGCGGTGTGCGTCGAGGTGGGGCTGACAAGCGTCGGCTCCTTCACCACGTCCTTCAAGCGGATCTACGGCCAAACCCCGACCCGATATCGGACGGCCAACCCGCCCGCCGCTACCTGGGCGATGGTTCCCAGCTGTCTGGTCCAGGAGTACGCGCGCCGCCGGAACCGCACGATTCGAGAAGACAGCCCGGTCGCGGACGGCTAGCTTCCGCGCATGATCTCACTAGCCATGACCCAGATCTGGGTCCACGACCAGGACGTAGCCAAGGAGTTCTACACAACCAAGCTGGGCTGGGAGGTGCGCCAGGACGCGACGATCCCCGAGTTGGGAGGGTTCCGCTTCCTCACGGTCGGTCCGCCCGCCCAGCCCACGATCGCCGTCGCGCTGCTGCTCGTGCCACCACCTCCGATCTTCGACGAGGAGACGGCGGCTCAGCTCAAGGCCCTGGTGGCCAAGGGGAAGACCGGCGGCCTGTTCCTGTCGACCGACGACATCCACGCCGACTATCAGGCGCTGAAGGCCCGTGGCATCGAGTTCTACGAGGAGCCGACGGACTACCCGTACGGCACCGACTCGGGCTTTCACGATCCATCCGGCAACAGCATCCGGCTAGCGCAGGTCAAGCCGGAGTTCAGCTCAGCCCGTCAGCCGATCAGCGCCTGAGTCCGGTTGAGACGACCAGTGGGGGGCTTTCGGCACGGCCCCCCACCAAGGTCTGCCCGGTGATCCGGTGGGGCACCTCGGTCCGCCGGATCCTCGCCGCCGCCGGACGATCGGCCTCGAGCGGATTGGAGGCTGGCGTGTGCCCTGGAAGGTGGTCGGCGGGTCGCCGCGAAGGCCGCCGCTCGGTGATCGGTTCGCCGGGAGGCGATGCGACGCGGGGGGTGCGGGTGCCCGGCGGCGGGATGCGGTTGGCGTGCGAGTTGCGGCTTGCGGCTCGTCTGGCGCTGCAGCCGCCCGGTGTGTTACGGTCGTCGCACGGTGACCGTGTCCATGAGCAGCCAGACGGCAGCGTGCGACCTTGCGGCGATCGTGGACGCCGACCGGTATCCGCTCGATGATCTCGAGAGTTCCGCAGGGAGGGCATTGGTCGACCGCTGCCGAGCCGAGCTTGTCGAGGTGGGCGCGTGCGAGCTGCCGGGCTTTCTTCGCCCGGAGGCGGTCAGCCGCGCCGTGGCCGAAGCGCTCGAATTGAAACCGCTCGCGCACCGCAGCGTCGTGATCCATACCATCGATCTGAGACCCGCCGAGGCCGCCTCCGACGACGAGGATCCTCTGCTTTGCGGTTATCGAACGGCGAAGGCAAGCCTCGCGTACGACCAGGTCCCGGCAGGGTCGGTGCTGCGAGCGATCTACGAGTCGGACCTTGTGACCCGCTTCATCGGAAGCGCACTCGAGGTCGACCCGATCTTCCGCATGGCTGACGAGCTCGGCGCCATGAACAT
>DATJRL010000399.1:0-3057 GCA_035504785.1 Caulobacteraceae bacterium | reverse complement strand
GGAATACGACGTCTATCCGCCCAACCTCTGGGAGCCGTTCCGCACCCGCCGCTACGTTTGCGGCGAGGACCTTTACGCCTCGATCGGAATCGGCCGCGACGACCGGCCCGCGCGCCTTCGCCAGCTCGCCCGCAACGGGCTGTTCTTCGATGCGCCGGTCGGCCTCTTCGTCTGCGTGGACCGCAAGCTCGGGCTGCCGCAGTGGTCCGACCTCGGCATGTACATGCAGACCCTCATGCTGCTCGCCGTCGAGGCCGGCCTCGCGACTTGCCCCCAGGAATATTGGGCTCGCTACCCGCGGACCGTCGCCCGGTTTGTAAACCTGCCGGACGACCACATGGTCTTCTCCGGCATGGCCCTCGGCTACGCCGACGAAAACGCGCCGATCAACAACTGGCGCACCCGCCGCGACCCGCTGGATGTCTGGGCCGATTTGCGAGGGTTCGATGAATAGTTCTTGCTTTGTTCGCGTCGGCGTCTAGGATGGCGGTATGAGCGAGCCTCGCGACGTGGTGATCGTCATCGACCTGCAGACCGGCATGCTCGACGGCGTCGCCGAACCGCCGCTGCATGACGCCGACGCGCTGGTGGAGCGGGTGCGCGAGGTGCTGGCCTGGGCCCGGCGCACCGGGCGCAAGGTGGCGTTCATTCGCCACGACGGCGATGCGAACGACTCGCTCGCCCCCGGCAAGCCTGGCTGGCCGGTCTGGCCGGCGCTGGGCCAGGCGGCGGACGAGCCCACCTTCTCCAAGACCGTCGGCGACTCGTTCAGCAACCCGGCGCTGGGCGACTGGGTCGACGGCGCGGGCGCCGATCGCGTGATCCTGCTCGGCGCCCAGACGGACATGTGCGTGGCCGCAACCGTCCAGGGCGCCCTGTCGCGCGGCCTCAGCGTCACCGTCGTCGGCGATTCCAACAGCACCGTGGCGTGGGGCGCAGAGACCGCGCCCCAGATCATCGACCGCCACAACCGCCAGTTCGAGACCGCCGGCGCTCAGGTGGTCACCGCCGCGGAGTTGATCGCCTGAGTCTTCCTTCGCGTTTACCCGCATCCGACCGCTTCGCGGCCGCCTTCTCCCACAACAACGGGAGAAGCGTTCCGGACGCCGCAGCCGCAGCTAGCTATCGCACGCCGACCGGCACATCCTCCACACCCGCGCCGCCGGCTTCGTCGCCCCAGGCGATGCGGTCGCCGGCGATGGCCAGGGCGGTGATCGGGGCGCCGGCGCCGGGCGCGACGTCGGCGCGCTGGCCGGTGCGCACGTTGGCGGCCCAGACTTCACCGGTATCCAAGCCCGCGACCACGATCTCGCCTTCGGGCTCCGCCGCGACCCGCGTCACCAGCGCCCGCTCGTCGAATCCAATCTCCATCGCCTGCTTGCCCATCGGCCCGTCCCCGGCGGCGAACGGCCAGACCACCACGCCGTTGGCGCCCGAGGTGGCCATCATTCGCCCACCCTGCAAGAACGCCAGGCTCTTCACCTTGGCCGGATAGCCGCCCATCCGCAGGTCGCGGGCGTCGGAGAGCCGCCAGCCGTGCAGGGCGTTCTCCTGCATCGACGAGATCAGGAACTTCCCGTCCGGGCTGAAGATCGCGCCGATGTGGGAGCCGGCCCAACGCAGCATCACCGGCTGTTGGTCGGCGATCCGCGCGTACCAGAGCGCGGCGCCGCCGTAGGTCGCCACGCCGAGCCGCCGGCCGCGCGCGTCGAAGGCGATATCGGCCACCGACCGCTCGTGGGCAAAGACGCGCGAGAACGTCGGGTCGGCGAGATCGATCACCCGCGCCTCACGCCCCGCCGCGAACGCCAGCAGCGACGCGCCCGGCGCGGCGGCGAGGTTCTCAACCCAGCGGCCCTTCACGGTCGCCAACTCCTGGACGCCCACAGAGCCGCCTTGCCGCCGCGACCAGACGACGCGCCCATCGTCGCCGCCGCTGATCACGCCCGCCGCCGTCGGGTGGCGGATTGCCGCCAGGATCGCGCCGTCATGCGCCTGAGCCGACGCGCCCCCCGACCAGCACACCTGCCCGTCGCCCAAGGCGAAGGCGGCCTCGTCGTCCGGTTCGAAGAGCGCGGCCGTCACGTAGGCCTCGAAGTCCCAGGTCATGACCCGGCCTTAGCCCAACGGCCCGGCGTTTGCCCAGCGGCGCGCGATTGTCCGGCGGACTTTACTTCCGCGGCGTCCTGGGCAATGGGTGGCGCCAGTTCGGCGGAAAGGCCGAGTGCAGGGAGCGATCAATGCCGGGTGCCCACCAGCGTCTCAAGGAAGAAGTGAAGAAGCACAAGAAGCGCAGGTTCGACCTCGGCCAGAATGCTGACATCAACGTCACGCCCTTCGTCGACGTGATGCTGGTGCTGCTGATCATCTTCATGGTCACCGCGCCGCTGGCGACCGTGTCGATCAAGATCGACCTGCCGCCCGCCAAGGCGCCGCCGCCGGACTCCAAGACCAAGCCGCCGACGTATATCTCGATTTCCAAGAACCAGATCTTCGTCTCGATGGGCAAGACCGAGATGAAGCCGTCGAGCCTGGAAATGCTCGCCACCGACCTGCCGATCTCGCTGCAGTCGCCCGACCCGCACCACGAGACCATCTTCATCCGCGCGGACAAGGACGTGAAGTACCGGCAATTCATGGACGTCATCAATCAGCTGCAGACCGACGGCTACTACAAGATCGGTCTGATCAGCGAAGCGGTCTGAACGGCACGCCCCGCGGGGCGGTTCCGCAGAAAACGGAAGCGCTCAGGCCCGGCGCTGGCGCTCGGCGACCCGTCCGCCGACGATCTCGGAGACCAGCACCGCGAGCACGGCGATGACCACCGACACGCCGCAGAGCGCCAGGGCGTGACTCTCTTCGCCCGGAACCTGGGTCGCCTGGTAGATCGCCGTCGGCAGGGTCAGGGTTTCGCCTGGGATCGCGCCGACGAAGGTGATCGTCGCGCCGAATTCCCCCAGCGCCTTGGCGAACCCGAGCACCAGGCCGGCGATGACGCCGGGCGCGGCCAGAGGCAGGGTCAGCCGCCAGAATCGCACCGGCGCCGAGGCGCCGAGG
>DATJRL010000398.1:0-5838 GCA_035504785.1 Caulobacteraceae bacterium | reverse complement strand
CTAGTCGACGCGCTGTACGGCCGCGAAGTGGAACCGGCCGTCCAAGAGCTCCGGGCGCGGCTGGTAGTCGCGCATGGCGATGTGGAAGGGGCCGTCGGGGATCGGCAGCCAATTTGACTTCCAGTCGTCGGGCGGCGGGTCGTGCTGGATCCAGATGTCGAGGCTGCCGTCGGCGTTGCGGCGCAGGCCCGGCGTGCGGTCGCCGATCTCGTAGCGATGGATCGGATTGTCGACGATGTAGGCGCGCCCATCGGGCTCAAGGTCGCGCACGGACAACGACCAGAAGCCGTCCACCGGCATCTGCGCGGGCAGGCGCAGGCGATAGCGATGGTGGGGGTCGAGCGGCGCGCCGTCCGCGTCGGTGCGCACGACGAAGGACATGTTCTCCTGCGGCGTTCCGGCGAAGAGGCCGGAGAGCGCCACCACGGCGCGCAGCGCGTAGTTCGTCCCAAAGTCGCCCACGGCCATCGGCTTGGAGGTCCAGCCGTTGACCGTGCGCGCGGCGCCAGCCGCCTTGGCGCGGGTCAGGAACGCATGTTCCACCTGCTTGAACTCGCTGTTCCAGGCCTGGCGCAGCGCGGGCGTCAGCGGCGGCGCGCCGGGGCCGACGCCGACGGCGGCGATCCTCGCCAGCATCGGCGCGTCGGCCTTGGGCGGCGGATTCTCGGCCATTGCCTGGTCGACCACCGCGACGAACGCCTCGCCGTCGTCGGGGGTGGGCGTCGCCGGCTTCGGCTCGGACGCCGGCGGGCCGAGCGGGGTGACGTGGAAGCCGTCCTGCAGCTTGTGCGCGGCGTCGAGATCGTCGGGGCCCATCAGCAGCACGCGCACCAGCAGCAGCACCTGAGGCGTCGGCGCGCCGATCACGGGCAGGCCGGCGGGCGGCGCGGCGGAGTCCTTGGGGCCTTCGATCAGGTAGCTGCCCGCCTTGGTCCCGGTGGTGCGGCGGCCGATGTAGGCGAAGTCGTTGGTGTAGGCGTCGATCAGCGAGATCGAATAGTAGCGGTCGTGGGTGTCCGGGACGTCGACGCGCACCGGTCCGTGGCTCAGGTCCAGCAGGGCGATGGAGTAGAGGGTGTCGGTATTGGGACCGGTGACCAGACGGTCGTTCGGGCCTGAAAGGGTTCGCTTGTGGACCAGCCGATTGAGCGGCAGGCCGCGCGCTTCGAGGGCGTAGCGAACGCGGGCCACTTCGTAGACCGGCAGCGCGTACTGGTAGGCGAGCAGCATCGCCGCGAACGTCGGGTCGGGCGGGTCGGCGGCGTGGGTCAGCGGCGCGGAGGCGACAGCGAAAAGGGCGGCGGCGAGAGCCGCGGGGAGACGTCGCGCGATCTGTTCGCCGCGCGCCGTTTTCGTGGTCGGGTGGATCATGGCAACTGAAACGGCCGCCGGCGGCGTTTCCGTTGCGGGGCTAGATGCCCGCGCCGTTGTCCATCGCCGCCAGCGCCGCTTCGTGGGCGACCGCCTCGGATGTGATCCACCCGACGAAGGCCTTCACCTGCGGCAGCCGTCCCTTCGCCTTGGGGTGGACGAGGTAATAGGCGAAGTCGACCGCGGTCGGCATCTGGATCGGCATCACCAGGCGTCCGGCGTCGAGGTCGTCCTGGGCGAGGGTGCGCTTGGCGAGCGCGACGCCGCGTCCGCCGGCGGCGGCCTCGATCACCAGGCTGGACTGGTTGAAGCGCGGACCGCGGGCGCCGTCGACGCCGCGCACGCCGCGGGCGGCCAGCCACATCGACCAGTCCGGGCAGGACTCGTCGGCGTCGGGCGAGCCGTCGTGCAACAGGGTGTGGTGGACGAGGTCTTGCGGACCTTCCAGCGGGTTTTCGGCGATGAGCGCCGGGCTTGCGACCGGGATCACGGTCTCGGTCATCAGCCGGCTGACTTCCAGGGCCGGATAACGGCCAGCGCCGTAGCGGATCGCGAGGTCGATCTCGCCGGCGGTGAAATCGACGATGTCCATGTCGGCGGAGAGCCAGACGTCGACGTGCGGATAGGCCTCCTCGAATCGTTTCAACCGCGGCACAAGCCACTTGGCGGCGAACGACGGCGGCGCGGTGAGCGTCAGGCGGCGACCGTCGACGGCGGCGGTGAGCAGCGAGGCGGCCTCGGCGAGGCGATCGAACGCCTCGCGCAGGGCGGGGAGGGCGGTCTGGGCGGCGTCGGTGAGCAGCAACCCCTTCGGCGTGCGCTTGAAGAGCGCCACCCCCACATAGTCCTCGAGGTTCTGGATCTGCTGGGATACCGCCCCCGGCGTCACCGACAGTTCGTCGGCGGTGCGGCTGAAATTGAGGTGGCGCGCGGCCGCCTCGAAGGCTCTCAGGGCGTTTAGCGGTGGAAGGCGTCGCCGCGTTTCCATGAGATTTGCTGATACCCCCGGCAGAAGACTTGGGTTGCGAAATGGGCGCCCGCCGACCATTTTGCAATTGCCCTGAAGCGCATCGGCCCTTTCGCTGACGGGTGTCGGCGGGGCGGTCCGAAAGGTCCGCCCCGTCCTGTCATTGGGTTAGCCTTTTAGAACAACTAACAGAGTACGCTCGTTTACATGCCCGCGAGACCCCCTTCGAACCCGCCGCGCCGGCTGGTCGTCCTCGGCGGACGCCAGGCCAGAGCGCACGCCGGCGAGGTGTGGCTGGTCGGCGCGGGCCCGGGCGATCCCGAACTGCTCACGCTGAAGGCGCTGCGGGCGCTCGAGCGCGCGGACGTCGTGGTGCACGACGGGCTGGTGAGCGAGGCGATCCTCGATCTGGCGCCGTCCAAGGCGCGACGCCTGTCGGTGGCCAAGCGCAAGTCGCGGCACTCGTACGCCCAGGACGAGATCGATCGGATGCTGGTGGCCTTCGCGAAGGACGGCCTCCGCGTCGTGCGGCTGAAGGGCGGCGATCCGTTCATCTTCGGGCGCGGCGGCGAGGAATTGGAAGCCTGCCGCGCGGCGGGCGTGACCTGCCACGTCGTGCCGGGCGTCACCGCGGCGCTGGCGGCGGGGGCGAGTTCGGGCGCGCCCCTGACCCATCGCGGCGCGGCGCAGGCCGTCACCTTCGTCACCGGCCACGCGGCCGCGGGCGGCGAGCCGGACCTGGACTGGGCGAGTCTGGCGCGGCCCAACCAGACGGTGGTGGTCTACATGGGCGTCTCGACCGCCGCGGCGATCGCGTCGCGGCTCCTGGCCGCCGGCCGAGCGGGCTCGACCCCGGCGCTGATCGTCGAGAACGCCAGCCTGCCCACGGAGCGGCGGATCGTCGCCACGCTTGCGGGTCTGGCGGACGCCGCCGCGGACGTCACCGGCCCGGCCCTGCTGATCGTCGGCGAAGCGATGGCTCTGGCGCTCCCCTCCCCCTTGAGGGGAGGAGTCGGGGTCGGGGGGCTCTCGGACAAATCCGGGATAGGCCCAGAAAGTCCCCGACAGCACGAGGTGGCGGCAAACCCCCACCCCCAACCCCTCCCCTCATGGGGGAGGGGAGCGAGAACGCGGTCATGAAGGCGCTGACTGGAAATAGATTGGACGACGGCGAGGCCGTGTTCCTGGCGCATGACGGCAGTTGGGCGCCGCGGTTCGCGGATGCGGAGCTGTTCGAGGACGACGAGGCGGCGCTGGCGGCCGAGGCCCACGCCAAGACCCAGATTACCCAACTGGTGGAGCCTTACCTGATCGAGGTCTCGCCGGTCGAAGGCGGTTGGGCGCCGGACAGCTATCGCGAGCGGCTGCGGGCGCTTGGCCCCACCAATCACCACGACCACGGCAAACAAGCCGAGGGTGGCGAGGACGTCGAGGTGCTGCTGCACGCCACGGGCGCGGCCCGGTCCAAGGGCCGGGTCGATCTCATAAGACGGAAGTAAGGGAGGCGCCGAACATGTACCGCTACGACGCCATCGACGCCGACATGCTGGCCGACCGGGTCGCCGAGTTCCGCGAACAGGCCGATCGGCGCCTCGCCGGCGAGCTGACAGAGGAACAGTTCAAGCCGCTCAGACTGATGAACGGGCTCTATTTGCAGCTGCACGCCTACATGCTGCGCATCGCCATCCCCTACGGCAGCCTAAGTCCGACGCAGTTGCGCCGCCTCGCCGAGATCGCGCGGCGGTACGACAAGGGCTACGGCCATTTCACCACGCGCACGAACATTCAATTCCATTGGATCAAGCTGCGCGACGCGGCCGACATCATCCAGAGCCTGGCCGAGGTGGGCATGCACGCCATCCAGACCAGCGGCAATTGCATCCGCAACGTCACCGCCGACCCCTACGCGGGGGCGATCGCCGACGAACTGGACGATCCGCGCGTGTGGTGCGAGGCGATCCGCCAGTGGTCGACCTTCCACCCTGAGTTCTCCTACCTGCCGCGCAAGTTCAAGATCGCGGTCAACGCCTCGCCCAGCGCCGACCGGGCCGCGACGCGGGTGCACGACATCGGCCTCTACCTGGCGCGCGACGACGACGGCGCGCTGGGTTTCAAGGTGTTCGTCGGCGGCGGGCTGGGGCGCACGCCCTATGTCGGCCCGCTGATACGACCGTTCCTGCCTGCGGCGCGGCTGTTCTCGTATTTGCAGGCGATCCTGCGAGTCTACAATCGCCACGGGCAGCGCGACAATCCGAACAAGGCGCGGATCAAGATCCTGGTTTCCAGGCTCGGCGCGGAGGAATTCGCTCGCCAGGTCGAGGCCGAGTGGCGGAAGATCGGCACGGCGTCCGACCTGCCGGACACGGAGCTCGCGCGGGTCCGCGGCGCGTTCGCCCCGGTCGCCTTCGAGACACTGCCGCCGACCTCGGCGGCGTTCGAGCTGGGCAAGCGCGTCAACCCGTCGCTAGCCCGCTTCGCCCGCAACAACGTCAAGGCCCACAAGAAAAGCGGCTATGCCATCGTCGACGTAGCGCTGAAGGCTATCGGCGAGACCCCTGGCGACATCACCGCCGACCAGATGGACGCGATCGCCGACATTGCCGAGCGCTGGGGGCTCGACGACGTGCGGGTGACCCACGAACAGAACCTCGTCTTGCCGCACGTGAAACTGGACGACCTGGCCGAGGTGCACGCGGCGCTGTCGGCGGCGGGGCTGGCGAGCCCGAACTCGAACCTAATCACTGACATCATCGCCTGTCCCGGGCTCGACTATTGCGCGCTGGCCAACGCCCGCGCCATCCCGATCGCGCAGCGGATCGCCGAGACCTTCGCCGACCCCGACCGGGCCGAGAAGATCGGCGAGCTGAAAATCAAGATCTCGGGCTGCATCAACGCATGTGGCCACCACCACGTCGGCCACATCGGCATTCTGGGCGTCGATAAGAAGGGCGAAGAGTTCTACCAACTGACGCTCGGGGGCTCCGGCGCCGAGGACGCCGAAGTTGGCAAGATACTCGGCCCCGCGCTGCCCGCCGACCGCGTCGCGCCGGCGATCGACGAACTGGTCGAGGTCTACCTGCACCACCGTAACGCGGGCGAGCGCTTCCTGGACACCTATCGCCGCGTCGGGCTCGCGCCCTTCAAGGAGGCCGTTTATGCCGATGCTCATTAGATGGCATGAGGGCCGCGCCGAGCTGGCGGAGGACCCGTTCACGTCGGTGGGCGACGAGGTCCATGTGCCGCGCGGCGACGTGATCGTCTCGCTGACGCGCTTCCAGCATGAAGGCGAGCGGCTGCTCTCCGAGGGCCGCCACGTCGGCGTTCGCATCGAGCCCGAAGAGGCGGTGGAAGACCTCGCCTACGACCTGCCGCGCATCTCGGTGGTGGCGCTGGTGTTCCCGAAGTTCCGCAACGGCGTCGCCTACAGCTCCGCTTCGCTGCTGCGCGAGCGCTTTGGCTACAAGGCAGAGGTGCGGGCGGTGGGCGACGTGCTGCGCGAG
>DATJRL010000397.1:0-7194 GCA_035504785.1 Caulobacteraceae bacterium | reverse complement strand
CCTTCGAGCGTGACCGTTACACCGCCCTCTAAGTATCGTTACTATTAGTGCCGCACCGAGAGTGATTTGTCAAGCTCGAAAACGGCTGACTCGCTGATCGCTTGGCGGACCGCGCCGCCCTACCCGTTCGCGCTCGCTTGGCTCTGACGGATGCGCTTGGCGTCGGCGGGGCAGTCAGGCCCGAGGTACTGGCCGTCGAGCGAGGCGCTGAAGGCGAAGGGCAGGATGTGGAAGTGGCCCATTCCGGTCACCGAGAGGCGCAGCGAGGTTGGCGAAAAGGCGGCTCGCCCGGTCACGCGGTAGCGCTCGTCGTGGCGCCAGATGACGCCGGCGAATTGGAGACGGTCCGCCTCGATGCGCTGAACCGGGTAGCTGCAGTGGTAGAGGTGGTTGCAGGGCGCGGCGATGAACTGGGTGATGTTCCACGGCTCGACGCAATAGCGTTCGGTGCGACTGAGCAGCAGCCAGTGCTCGGCCACCTGCCAGTAGCCGGGGTTGACCGGATATTGACCAGGCGGCGGGGTCGAGGCTGTGATATCCGGCGGGCTGGCGCCGGGGTCGAAGGGGTCGTCCGATGAGGCCCCGCCGGGCGACGTCAGCGGCGCGATCGGCGCCTCGAACGGCTCGGCGGCGCCGAAAGGCGCCGGATCGACCGCCGCGACCGCCACGGGTCGGACGGCGACGGGGGTTGGCGCCGCCGCGACTCTCGCGGCCCGCTTGGGTTTGGACTTGTCGGGCGGCGGCCTCGGTTTCGGCGCGAACTCGACCGGGGTGGACGCCTCGCCGTAGGTCGGGGTCGGCGGCAGATCGATGGGCTTGGTGGCCACGTACCCCAGCAGCCAGCCATGGGCGACGAAGGACACGGCGAACATCAGCGCGGCGCGGTTGCTGCGGCGTCGGCGTCTCGGCACGGCCATGGGCGCTCTAGAATACTCGCGCTGCATCGGTCCCGCGATGGACCTTGTCGCCGGGAGCTAAGGCGGAATCGTGACTCCCGTATTGCGGCGCGTCGTAGGTCGGCGAGCGCGCGGTGTTGACATCGGCCTGGCGGCGCCGCGCACAATCCGAGGAGATCGGACGACCCGGAGGCCCCGATGACCATCCGACACACCGGCGGCTGCCTTTGCGGCGCGGTTCGCTATGAGGCTGAGGGCGAGCCCCTGTTCGCCGGCGTCTGCTTCTGCCGCGACTGCCAGAAGGCGTCAGGCTCGGGCTTCATCCCGTTCATGGCTTTCGCCGCGGCGAAGGTGCGCGTCTCCGGCCAGACCAGGGTGGTGGTGACGAAGGCCGCCAACGGCGGCGACGCGCATCGCAATTTCTGCCCGACTTGCGGCAGTCTGCTGTTCGGCGGGATCGTCGGCGTGCACGACCAGCACACCATCTACGCGGGAACGCTCGACGACGCCTCCGCCTTCGAGCCGCGCTTCGCGATCTTCAACAAGAGTCGACCCGCCTGGGCGCCGCTTCCGGAAGGGTTGCAGGTGTTCGAGGCGATGCCGAGCAGCTAGGGCTCCGGCCGCGCCGCGGCGGCCAGTCTCGACGGCGCGTACAGCGAGCGGGGTTCGGCGGCCAACAGGCTCGGGGCCCAGGTCGGCTGGCGAGCCAGCCATAACTCGAGAGCCAGCTTGGCGGCGGGCGGGTTGTGGCGCGCGTCGAACTCGGCGGCGGCGAGGTCGCTCGAGGCGCCGCGCAGCGCCGCGCGCTCCGAGGCAAGGTCCTGTCCGGCGTAGCGCTCGTCGATGTCGCCGAGCTGGGAGCGCGCGGCTTCGACCATCAGCGCCGCCGATGCGCCGTCGCCATGGCCCAGCGCGGCAAGGGCGGCGCGGACGGCGCGACGCACGTCGGCGAGCCCCGCCTCGGCCGTGACCGGCTCGGTCGCGTCGGCCGGACAGGCGGCGGGGCTCAGGGCGCGGACGTAGGCGGCGAGACCCTGGAGCACTGCCGGTGGCGGCTCGGCGCCGTCGAACTCCTGGGTGGCGATGACGTCGATCCGCGCGGCGAGCGCTCCCGATGCGGGGTCCTGATCCGTCTTCAGCGCCGCCTTCGGTCCCGAGAGGTTCGGGATCGGAACCGGAGCGAAGGGATGTCCGCCCCGATGTGACGACAGGACGGAGGCGCCGACGTCGGCCGTGCCCGGCGCACCGGAGACGCCAGGGAAGTCAAAATTCGGATTGTCATGGCCGGAGCGGTGGCAGCTCTCGCAGGTAAGCCCGGCGCGGGCGGCCTGGCCGCCCAGAAGCAGCGGCGTTCGGAACGCAGCGCGACCCAGCTCGATCTCGTAGGCCGTCGCGGGGTCGGACGCCGCGCCGAGGCACTCCGTCGGCCGACGGGTCATCGCGGTGGCGGCGTCGACGCCGGGGGCAAGCCAGCGCATGGCGCGGAGCGGCGGGGCCGGCGGAAGCGAGGCGGCGGACGCGGCGAACGCGGCGACGGCGATCAGGAAGCCGGATCGCCGCCGTGATCGATCCAAAGCCTTAGTTCCTCCGCCTCGGCGCAGCCGTACGAACAGGCCGCGTCGAGCCTGGCGAGCAAGGCCTTGGCGCCGGCGACGTCGCCCTCCAGCACCTTCAGCTCGCCATAGTACTCGGTGGCGCCGCGGTGGTTCGGGTTCATGGCCAGGGCCTGCCGGTAATAGCTCTCGGCCTGGCCCCAATCGCCCTTCTTGCGCCAGACGTAGCCCTTGTAGGTGAGGATGTCCGGGTGCGGGCCGATAGCGGCCTCCGCCTTGTCGAGCGCGGCCAGCGCCTCGTCCCAGCGCCTTTCGTTGATCAGGCTCACGGCGCGAACGTAGGCGCCGTCGCCCATCTGTGGCGTCGCCAGCGACAGGCTCGCCGGCGCGGCGTTGGCGGCGGAGGGCGTCGCCGCCGCCGTGGCGGCCTGAATGGCGTCGAGGGCGGCCTTCAGATCGGCGGCGTCGGGACAGGCGTCGTTGCAGGCGGATGCGCGCGCCTTCAGCGCAGCGATCTCGGCGTTGGCCTTGTCGGGTTGTTTCAGCTTGAGGTAGGCCAGCGCCAACTCGCGGTGGGCGTCGATCGAGCTGTCGTCGAGCTTGACGGAGCGTTCGTAGGCTTTCTCGGCGCCCTTCTCGTCACCGAGACCCGCCCGCGACATTCCGAGCATCAGCCATGCCTTGGCGGCCCGGGGCGTCGAATCGACCACATGCTGGAAGGCGTCTTCGGCGTCACGATATTTGCCGGCCTGCAGAGCGGCCTCGCCGCGCTGGTACTCCTGGGCGGGATCGTACTGTTGCGACATGCCCGACATGCCGCTCGGCATCCCGCCGCCGCCGGAGCCGCCGCTGCCCATCCCGGCCGCGATCATCGGGGCCGCAAGCAGGCCGGCGCCGACCACCAGCGCAAGCGTCGCGCTCGCTCGTTTCATGGCTCGCTCCATGGGACGTCCCTCGCGCGGCTCCACTGTGACAAAGATCACACGACCTGTCACCGGCCGGCGGACGTGCGACATCGCGCGTTATGTGACAGGTGCGAAATGCATTAAGTATTGAGTCTCCCCGACCGGGGGGCGAACAGCGGGATTCATGCGCGCTCACAGACCCATACGCGTCGCCGCGCTGGTGGACTTGCCTCGCTCGCCGCAAGCCGGCGGTCACGTGAAGTGCTGGGAGAGGCTGGCGCAGGCGGCCGCCGACTCCGATCTCCCGCTGGACCTTACCGTCTACTTCTCTGGCCAGCACCGCACGGAAACCCTGGGTCCGAAGGCGCGCGTCACGCACCTGCCGCCGCTGTTTTCCACGGCGCAGCTGAAGTTCCTGCCCTATGTGCCGGACCACACGGACCTCGCGCCTTATCACCCGCGTCTGGCGCGAGCGCTGGCCCACTACGACGTCATTCACACCACCGACGCCTTCTTCGCCTACGCCCGCACCGCCGAGAGCGTGGCGCGCCGGCGCGGCATTCCGCTGGTCACCTCGTTCCACACCGATACGCCGTCCTATACCCGGCTCTTCACGCGCCAGACGATCGAGGCGCGGTTCGGTTCGGGCTGGCCGGCGCGCAAGCTGATCCACGACTGGAAGGTGCCCGAGCGTCAGGGCCGCCGCATGGATCAGCGCCTCATGCAGCACATCCGCCGCTGCGACTTCGTGGCGGCGACCCGCGGCGAAGACCACGCCCTGGCCGAAACCATCCTCGGCCAATCGCGAGTGGGTCATCTGAGGCTCGGGATCGACCGCGACATCTTCGGCCCGCATCGCTCCGACCGGGCCGCCGTCGAAGCCCGCTGGGGTTTGCCGTCCGGGCAGATCCTGGCGCTGTTCGTCGGCCGACTCGATGTCGGCAAGAACATTCACACCCTGGTCGAGACCGTGGCGCGGCTGCGCGCCGGCGGCCTGCCGCTGCACCTGATCACCGCCGGCGTCGGTCCCGCCGCCGATGAGATCCGCGAGCGCCTCGGCGATGGGGCGACGGTCGCCGGCTACGTCGAGCCGGACGAACTCGCCCGGCTCTACGCCAGCGTCGACCTGGTGACCCTGACCTCCGAGGTCGAGATCCGCAGCATGGTGGGGGTCGAGGCGATGGTCAGCGGTTGTCCGGTGCTGGTGTCGGAGAAGAGCGGCGTCGCCCCGCTGTTCGAGAACACGCCGGCGATGCGGGTGGTGGAAAGCGGCGTGGCGGCCTGGTCGGCGGCGCTGAAGCGGGTGGCGCTCGACGCCGATGGCCGCGCCGCCATGCGCGCCGCCGCCCTCGACTACGCCCACCGCACGCTCGCCAGCTGGCGCGACGTGCTGGAGCAGGATCTCTACGCCCTCTGGCGCGAAGCGGCGACGCCGGTGGAAGCGGGCATGCGAGCCTGAGTTCTCCGCCGGTGACGCCCGCGTTCGGTCGTTCGATCCTGATCCTCGCTCCGCACCCCGACGACGAAGTGGTGGCCTGCTACGCGGCGATCGGGCGAGCGAAAGCGGCCGGCGCAAGGCTGCGCGCGCTGTTTCTGACCCACGGCTGTGTCTCGCGACAGACCATGTGGCCCTGGGCGCGGGGCGGCTACGAGGCGGTGGTCGCGCGGCGGCGGGCCGAGGCCGAGAGCGTGCTCGCCGAGTTGGGCGTCGAGGCGGCGGGCTGGTCCGACCGCCCGGCCCGCGACCTCTGGCGGCATCTGAGCGCGGCGGAGGCCGAGATTCGCCGGGCGGTGCGCCGGTTCGGCGTCGATCAGATCTGGGCGCCGGCGTTCGAAGGCGGCAACGCCGACCACGACGCCGCCAACGCCATCGCCGCGCGCCTCGCCGCGGAAGGCCTGAGCGTCCTGGAGTTCGCCGAGTACAACCTCGCCGGCGGCCGGGTGAACTCGCACGCCTTCCCCGCCCCGATGGGCTCCGAGGCGACGCTGCGGCTCACGCCCGAGGAACGGGCCGGAAAGCGGCGGGCGCTGGCGCTCTACGCCTCCGAGGGACGCAACCTCTCCTACGTGCGGCTCGAGCGGGAGACCTTCCGCCCTCTTCCCGCTCACGACTACGGCGCTCCGCCGCACCCCGGGAAGCTCTGGTACGCCCGCTTCCAATGGGCGCCGTTTCGCCACCCCGGCGTCGATTTCACCAAGCCCGCGGAGGTTGCGCGCGCTCTGGTCGACTATCAGCGCGATTCAGGCGTCGCGCGGTAAGGCCTCGTTAACCATGTCAGCAGACCCTCCGAGTCGTCTTCCTTGAAGACACCCCACCATCACCAACTTCCCAAGGCCCGGCGCACCCCGCCGGGCCCTTTTTTCCTGGGCGGAAACCGCGACCCGACGCCGCTTGCGCCGCGCCGAGACGCAGCGTAATAGGCGCGCCTTCGGCTGATAGGCCTCCCTTTCCTCGGTAGCTCAGCTGGTAGAGCAGCCGGCTGTTAACCGGCGGGTCGCAGGTTCGAGTCCTGCCCGAGGAGCCATTGAGCCAAATTCTTCAATAAAATCAGTTGTTTGGGGGCTCGGTTGTCTCCGGCCTAACTAACAGCCCATCATTTTGATGCGGTGGAGTGACAACCAGATGGGGCGTGACGCGACCCTTTCCTTCCGCGGCGGCAGCGCCTAAACCCCGCGCCCCGGCCGTCGACTCGGCCGAACGGCAAGGAGGCTAAAGTGCCGGAAGTCTACCCGATGCGGTTCACCCGCGCGGACTTCGATCGGGTCCCCGATCAGGAGCGCCTTGTGCACCTGATGCTTGGGCAGCTGGCGAACGACATCAACCTGCTGCAGAAGCAGCTGATCTTCGCAATCAACGGCTTGGGTGAGGGGTCAGAGCCCGAGCACCACGCGGCCGTGGCGCAGGCGATGCTTACCGAGCGGCTGTTCGCCGGCCGCCTCAACGAGGCTTACCAATTCGTCCAGAGCGCCGACTGCGCCCGCACGATGAAGACCTATCAGGACGTGCTGCCCGAGGAGTGGCGCGACGCCCGAAAGCGCCTGAACAGGTACTTCAAAGCCGACAATCTGGTCCGGCGGCTGCGCAACAAGCTGGCGTTCCACGTGGATGCCGAGACCACGCGCGAGGCGTACACCACCGTGACCGCCGACGAACCGATGGTGGACTTCGTGACGCTGCATCAGGGTGATTGCCTCTGGGGCAGCGCCGACGTGCTCGCCAGCTTCGCGATGATCAGCTTGTCGGGCAAGGCTGACATCGGCGCCGCGGTGCAGCAGATCGCCGACGACCTAATCAGCCTCGGCGGCCTGTTCTCGACCTACATTCGCAACGCGCAGATGGCGTTCATCGAGCGGCACTTCCCCGACGCGCAGCCTGCCCTGCCCCCGACCTTCATCAACGGGCCGGGCCTGCTCGATGTCCGCATCCCGTTCTACTGCACCCCGCCCACGCGGAGGCAGGTGGCTAAGGCCGCGGGCGTCGAAGAAGGCCAGCTAGAGACAGCGGATCACTGACCCGTTCGACGCTCCAGCTGCTGAAGTCGGACGCGATGCGCACGCGCCAGGCCGGGGCGTTGCCGGCTTTCATAGGCCTCGATGCCGTCGTAGATCTCGCCATTGAGAGAGGTAACGCCGTCGACCCGCTTTGGGGCATTGTCTTGCGTTGGCATGGCGGAGAGTTCGCAGACCCACCGAAACGCCGCTTTGGACCCTCACCAACCGCACCCAAGATCATAGAGGCCCTTCGTGCACTCGACGCGCGCGGCACCTTAGAATGACACTCCCAGCATGACGTAGGCCGGGAGCCCTGGTGGCTGGGACGGTTCGGTCTGCTAAGGGGTT
>DATJRL010000396.1:0-2602 GCA_035504785.1 Caulobacteraceae bacterium | reverse complement strand
ATCGCCGACCGTGTCGCCGGTGACGGCGGCTTTATGCGCCTCCGAACCCTTCACCCACTTCACCCCGTCCTTGTCGACGAACCCGTCCTCGAAGCTCTTCTTGGCGTTGTCCCAGGCGCCGCCGCCCGAGGTCATCGAGATGGCGACGAAGAGGCCGTTGACGATGACGCCCAAGAGCGACGCGCCGAGCGCGGCGAAGGCCGACGCCTTCGAGCCCGAAATCCACAGCGCGCCGAAATAGACGACGAACGGCGCCAGAACCGGCAAGAGCGAAGGAATGATCATTTCGCGAATGGCGGCCTTGGTGAGAAGGTCGACGGCGCGTCCGTAGTCAGGACGCTGCGTGCCGTTCATGATGCCTGGCATTTCCTTGAACTGGCGGCGCACTTCGAGCACGACTGAGCCGGCGGCGCGGCCGACGGCCGTCATCGCGATGCCGCCGAAGAGATAGGGAATGAGCCCGCCGAAGATGAGGCCCGCGACCACGTAAGGGTTCGACAGGTCGAACGACACCTCGCCCAGACCCTTGAAATAGGGCGCGCCGATCTCCGTGAAGTGGCGGATGTCGTTGGTGTAGGCGGCGAACAGCACGATCGCGCCCAAGCCGGCCGAACCGATGGCGTAGCCCTTGGTCACCGCCTTGGTGGTGTTGCCGACGGCGTCGAGCGCGTCGGTCGACTGGCGCACTTCCTTGGGCAGCCCGGCCATTTCCGCAATGCCGCCGGCGTTGTCGGTGACCGGACCGAACGCGTCGAGGGCGACGATCATGCCGGCGAGACTCAGCATGGTCGTGACCGCGATCGCGGTGCCGAACAGCCCTGCAAGCTGGTAGGTCCACACGATGCCGCCGAGAATGACCAGCGCCGGCAGCGCCGTCGATTCAAGTGAGACCGCAAGCCCCTGAATGACGTTGGTGCCGTGCCCCGTCACCGAGGCCTGCGCGATCGAGACGACCGGCCGCTTGCCCGTGCCGGTGTAATATTCGGTGATGACGACGATCAGCCCGGTGATCACGAGGCCGAGGACGCCGCAATAGAAAAGATGGAGGCCGGTCACTGATCTGCCGGCCACTTCGCCGATCTCGCCCCAGCCGACGACATAGGTCGTCGCGATGGCGAGGCCGAGGATCGAAAGGACGCCGGTAGCGATGAGGCCCTTATAAAGCGCGCCCATGATCGAGCTGTTGGAGCCGAGCTTGACGAAAAAGGTGCCGATGATCGAGGTTACGATGCAGATGGCGCAGATCGCGAGCGGGTACATCATCGCCGGCGTCAGCGTCGGCGTCTTTTCAAAGAAGATCGATCCGAGCACCATGGTCGCGACGACTGTCACCACATAGGTCTCGAACAGGTCAGCGGCCATGCCGGCGCAGTCGCCGACGTTGTCGCCGACATTGTCGGCGATGGTGGCGGGGTTGCGGGGGTCGTCCTCGGGGATGCCGGCTTCGACCTTGCCGACGAGGTCGGCGCCGACGTCAGCGCCCTTGGTGAAGATGCCGCCGCCGAGACGGGCGAAGATCGAGATCAGCGAAGCGCCGAAGCCGAGCGCGACCAGCGCGTCGACCGTGGTGCGGGCCGCGGGCGAATAGCCGAGAACGTGGGTCAGGACGGTGAAATAGACGGCCACGCCGAGGAGCGCGAGGCCGGCCACCAGAAGGCCGGTCACCGCGCCGGCGCGGAAAGCGATGCTGAGCCCGCCGGCGAGAGATTTGGTGGCCGCCTGAGCGGTGCGCACGTTGGCGCGCACCGAAACATTCATGCCGATGAAGCCGGCGGCGCCCGAGAGGACGGCGCCGATCGCGAAGCCGATCGCCACCGTCCACGACAGGAGCAGCCCAATGATGATGAACACGATGACGCCGACGATGGCGATGGTGGTGTACTGGCGCTTGAGATAGGCTTGCGCGCCCTCGGCGACCGCGCCGGAAATTTCCTGCATGCGCTGGGTGCCGGCATCCGCCGCCATGAGGCTCCTGACGGTGTAGACGCCATAGACGATCGACAGCAGCCCACCGATGATAATCAAGCCCAAAAGCATGCGCTGAAGCCCCAGTTTACGGTCGCGGGCCCTCTCCCGCGGCTAGTTTCTGGGCGCCTCTTGCCAGAAACCGCGGCGCGCGGCAACAACACGGGTCGTTTTACGACCAGAGAGCGGCGCGACGGCGGCGGTCCGAGCGGTGAGTTCAAACGCAATTCATGATAGACTGATAGCCGTGAGCCTCGCTCTGAAATTGCCCATGACGCTTGCGGAGTTCCTCGTTTGGGAGGAGCAGCAGCCGCTGCGCTACGAGTTTGACGGGACCGCGCCTGTCGCGATGACGGGCGGTTCGGCGGGCCACGCCTCGATTCGGGCGAATCTCGCGGCGGCGCTGCTCAATCGGTTGCGGGGAAGCCCCTGCCGCTTCTATCGCGCCGACTTCAAGCTTCAGGTTGCGAGCGGCCACATCCGCTACGCGGACGGGATGGTGGTTTCCCATCCCGTCGATCGGAGCGCGACGCTAATCGGGGATCCCGTGGTCGTTTTGGAGGTGCTCAGCCCTAGCGCGGCGCGCGAGGACCGGATCGTCAAGGCCCGCGAATATCAGGCAACGCCGTCCGTCCAA
>DATJRL010000395.1:0-8819 GCA_035504785.1 Caulobacteraceae bacterium | reverse complement strand
GTAATCCCTCGCCCTCCCACGCCCTTCGGGCGCGGGCCCCTCCCTCTCCCGCTGGGAGAGGTGTTTACTGCTGCTGCTGCTGCTGCTGGTGCCGCTGCTGGTCGGCCAGGGCGATCAGGGAGGTGCGTCGGCGCGCGCCCGCGGCGAAGGCCGGCTTGGCGACGCGCAGGAACTCCGGCTCGGTGTGGGCGGTGCGGGCGCGGCGCACCGAGACTCCGACGGCGAGCTGGCTCTCCGACTCGCCCTTGAACACGCCGCGCGAGGGCGGCACGTCGGCGTAGTCGCGTCCCAGCGCGACGCAGACGTGGCGCTCGCCGACCTCGAGATTGTTGGTGGGATCGAAGCCGACCCAACGCAGCGATGGGAAGAACACCTCGATCCAGGCGTGAGTGGCGTCGGGATCGGAGCGGTCGTGCCCTTCGGAACGCTGGGTGAACAGGTAGCCTGACACGTAGCGGGCCGGCAGCCCCCAGGCGCGGCAGATGGCGATCATGATGTGCGCGAAGTCCTGGCAGACGCCGCGGCCCTCCGAAAGCGCGTGGTCGATCGGGCTGTCGGCCTCGGTGACGCCGGGCTCGTAGTCGAAAGCTTCGTAGATCGCCGAGCTGAGCGCGCGCGCCGCGGTCAGCGGGTCGTAGCGGCGAAGGTCGTCGAGGCCCTTGGCGGCGACGAAGGCGTCCAGCGCCAGGCTTCCGCGGGCGTAGCCGTGCGGCCGCAGGAAATCGAAGCATTCGCCCTGGACGAAGTCGCTCCTCAGGCGGTCCCACTCGCCCATGTCCAGCGCGTCGGGCGGCGGCTCGGGCGGCTGGGTCTCGACGGCGGAACGGGCGACGATGGCGAGCCGGTCGTGCGGTTGCGGCACGTCGAAGTGGTAGACGGCGTTGCCGAAGGTGTCGGCGAAGGAGAACAGCTGCGCGGCCGGATCCAGCTCGAGCTCGAACGACAGCAGCCGCTGCGTCGTCGACTTTTGCGGCTGCATCCAGAGCTCCATGACGCTTTCGCGCACCAGCTCGGCGTAGTGGTACTGGGTGACATGGCGGATCTCGAGCAGCATCAGGCCCCCGCTCCGATATCTTCCGGGCCGCAGCGAAGCGTAGAGCCGGGATCTCCATCCAATCTCGCGCCGGGAGATCCCGGATGAGTCCGCGGAGCCTGTCCTCGGGCCGACCGTCGGTCGGTCCCGGGGGCGGCTCTCCGGGATGACAATGAAGGGGGGTTCATGTCGGCAGGCTGAGTTCGAGCGGATAGGCCACGAAGGTCTCGTAGATCGCCTCGTGGATGGCGGAGCACTCGGCCGACACGGCGGCCAGGAGCGCGCCGGCGCCGGACGCTTCGACCTCCTCGACGTCGGCGTACTTCAGCCGCGCGTCGAGCCGCCCGGCGAGGCGCAAGGCGTCGGAGCGGCCCGTGCCGGCCTGCCGCGACAGCTGGTCGAGATAGGTCTGGATGCCGGCCGTGCAGAAGCGGATCGAGCGCGGGAAGTCCTCGTCGAACATGAGGAACTCCAGGATGTAGCGGGGATTGATCTCGGCGGTGTAGACGCGGAGGTACGGCTCCAGCGCGCAGGCCATGCGCAGCACGCTCATCAGGGCGATGGGCTCGCTGACCGCCGGCGACTTGCCGTCGCTGAAGCAGACCTCCAGCAACCGCGCGATGAGTTGCGCCCGCTCGATCAGCACGCCCAGCAGCAGGAAGCGCCATCCCTCGCCGTGGCTGAGCGTGGTGTCGGCCGCGCCTTTGAACAGGTGCAGGTCGGCGATGATCTCCTGCAGAAAACCGGCCGGATCGTCGTCGAACGCCGCGTGCGCATCCGCGGCGGTGACCCGGAGGTAGAGCAGATTGAGCCGCTCCCAGGTCTCCGTGGTGATCTGGTCGCGAACCTGGCGGGCGTTCTCGCGAGCGCGAGCCAGGGAGACCACCACCGAGCCATGATCCTCGCGGTCGAGGGCGAGGTCGCGCGCGGCTTCGTAGGTCTGACCGCCGCGGCCGGAGTCCTTCTCGCCGAGGGCCGCGAGGCCCAGGTGGCCGATCTGCGCGGCGCTGAGCGTGGCGTCGAGGGTGGCGTTCAGCATCACCGTCGAGAGGCGGCTCACGTGCTCGGCCCGCTCGATGTAGCGGCCCATCCAGTAGAGGCTGTCGGCGACCCGGGCGAGCATCATGGCCGCGCCACCTCGTCCAGCACCCAGGTGTCCTTCGAGCCGCCGCCCTGGCTGGAGTTCACCACCAGCGAGCCGCGGCGCAGGGCGACCCGCGTCAGCGCGCCCGGCGTCACCACCACCTTTTCGCCGGACAGAATGAAGGGGCGCAGGTCCACGTGCCGGGGCTCGATGCGGCCGTCCACCAGGCAGGGGGCGGTGGACAGCTGGATCACCGGCTGGGCGATATAGTTGTCCGGATCGGCGCGCAGCGCCTCGGCGAAATCCTCGCGCTCCTTCCGGCTGGCGTGCGGCCCCACCAGCATCCCGTAGCCGCCGGAGGCCCCGACGGCCTTCACCACAAGGTTCTCCAGGTTGGCGAGCACGTGCGAGAGCTGGGCCGGCTCGCGGCAGAGGTAGGTCTCGACGTTCGGCAGGATCGGAGCTTCGCCCAGGTAGTAGCGGATGATCTCCGGCACGTAGGCGTAGACCGCCTTGTCGTCCGCGACGCCGGTGCCCGGCGCGTTGCAGATCGTCACGTTGCCGGCGCGGTAGGCGTTGAACAGGCCGGCGGCGCCTAGCGACGAGTCGCGGCGAAAGGTGAGGGGATCGATGAAGTCGTCGTCGACTCGGCGATAGATCACGTCCACGCGGCGCAGGCCGGACGTGGTGCGCATGAAGACGAGATTGTCGTGCAGGACGAGGTCGCGCCCCTCGACGAGGGGCGCGCCCATCAGCCGCGCGAGGTAGGCGTGTTCGTAATAGGCCGAGTTGTAGACGCCGGGCGTCAGCACCACGACCTGCGGATTGCTGCGACGCTCGACCGCCATGCTCTTCAGCGTGGCCATCAGCAGGTCGGGGTAGCGCTCCACGGGCCGCACGCCAGCCTGGCGGAAGGTGCCGGGGAACGTGCGCCGCGCCGCGTCGCGGTTGGCCAGCATGTAGGAGACGCCGGAGGGGACCCTGAGGTTGTCCTCGAGCACCACGAACTGGCCGTCCTCGCCGCGAATCAGGTCGGACCCGCAGACGTTGGCGTAGGCGTTGTGGGGCACGTAGAGATGCCGCATCTCGCGGCGGTACGAGGCCGCGCCCAGCACCAGATCGCGGGGCACCACGCCGTCCATCAAGATGCGCTGGTCGCCATAGATGTCGGCGAGGAAGGTGTTGAGCGCCATGAGCCGCTGCGTCAGGCCGGCCTCGATCGTCGCCCACTCTTGGGCTGGAATGATCCGCGGGAACAGGTCGGTGGGGATGATGCGCTCGGTCGAATTGTCGGCGCCGTAAACGGTGAAGGTGATGCCCTGCAGCAGGAACGAGCGCTCGAGCGTGCGCTGGCGCTCGCCGAGTTCCTCCGCTCCGAGGACGGCGATGCGGTCCTGCAGCACCTGATAGTGACCCCGCACCGACCCATCCGGGGCGATCATTTCGTCGTAGGCGCGACCCGGCAGGTAGGCTGCCTGCGTCAGCGGCAGGACCTCTTCGAAGGATCCGTCCTTTGCCACGATCTCGTTCGCACTCATGAGCTTGGGCGTCGCACGTCCCCCGCTTCTTTCACTGGCGCCCGTCCCTCGGGCAAGCCGCGCGGCGGCGAACCCCGTCGCTTCCCTCGCAGCGCCCAGCATTTGTGCAAAGTTCGCGAGGAGAGGGAAGCTGCGTCGATTCGCTCAAAACGCCGCGGCGAGTCCCGCCATCGAAGCGCCCGAGTCTGCGCAGTTCCGTGGCGGGGGTGACTCAGACGATGATGGGGAGCCGTTCATGTCTCAGTCACCCAGACTGCGCCACATCCGGCTCCGGCGCGCCATTAACGGCGTCCGGGTCAAACAACGGAGACTAGAACCCATGAAGCTCATCGTGGCCGCTACCCTGGCTTTCTCGCTTCTCGCGGCAGGCGCCGCCAGCGCCCACCCGCACAAGGTGTGCCGGGTTCATCATCACCATCGGGTCTGCCGCATCGTGCGGTAACGGCATGTTTGCAGCTTGCGACCCGCCCGCCCTTGGGGTGAGCGGGTCGCGGCTTGTCAGTCGGCGGTGCGATTGCTCTAGACCTTGGGTGTGAACCTCCCGCAACCCGCCCGCCGCCTGGCGAGTCCGTGGGCGTGGCTGCCCCCGCTCGCTTTCGTGGCCGCGGGCGCGGCGCTGCGGCTCACGTTTCCTTACGACATCGAGTTCAAGGCCGACGAGCGCGGCTTCTTCGAGAGCGCCCGCGCCATCGCGGCGGGACACGCGTGGCCGTGGATCGGGCCGGACACCAGCATCGGCTCGCCCGCCGCGCCGATGAGCAGCTGGATCCTCGGCGCAATGGCCTGGGCGAGCGGCGCCGCGACGCCGCCGGACCTGGCGCGCTGCGTGCAAATCTCCAACATCGTGGCGCTGGCGGTGTTCGCGTTCGGCGCCTGGCGCATGGCCGCGCCCCTCCGCACGACCTGGCTGTGGGCCGCGGCGCTCTGGGCGGTCAACCCGATCGCGGTGATCCTGGAACGCAAGATCTGGAACCCCAGCCTGCTGCCGCTCCCGGCGGTGCTCTGCTATTTCGCCTGGCTGGCGCGACGTCGCCCGTGGGCGGCGTTCGCCTGGGGGCTTCTCGGCGCCGTCATCACGCAGATTCACACCGGCGGCGGCTTCCTCGCTCTGTCGCTGGCGATCTGGGCCCTCCTTCGCGAACCGAGGGCCTTCCCCTGGCTGCCCTGGGCGGCGGGAAGCCTGGTCGGAGCGGCGCCGGCGATCCCATGGCTGGCGCACCTCGCCGCGTTTCACGGTCTGGCCGGCCACAAGGGGCTGCGGCCGCCGAACCCGGGCTTCTACCTGCGTTTCTTCATTCAGCCCTTCGGCTTCGGCGCCGACTACAGCCTGGGCAAGCGGGCGTTCGTCGATTTCCTCGCCTGGCCGCGCCTGGGAACCACCGCGACCTGGCTGGTCGGCGTCCTCCATCTGGCGCTGGTGGTCCTGACGCTGAACGTCTTCATCCGCGGCGGACGGGCGTTTTGGGCCAGCGGCGGCCTGACTTGGCGGGCGGTCTTCCTGGGCCGTGACGCGGCGGACACCCTGGTCTGCGCGGCGCTCTGGGGCTATGGCGGCTTCCTCACCCTCATCACCCTCGGCGCCGCGGACTCGCACCGGCACTATCTGGAGCTCGTCGCGCCGCTGATGGCCCTGTGGTGCGCGCGCACGGTGCTGATCGGCGCGCCGCCAGACGGCCTCGCCGCCGCGCGCGTCGTGCTGCCGGCGCTGTGCGCGATCCAGCTCGCCATCAGCGGATCGTTGCTGGTCTACATCGACCAACGCCAGGTGATTCCAGGCGACTACGGCACGATCTGGCGCGCCCAAAAGACGCCGCCGAGGATGAAGTGGTCGCAGTGGCCCGGCCTGACTCCGGGCGCCGCCGCCCAAGCCGCCCCCGGCAGGGCCGGTGACACGCCCGGCGGCGCACACTACAGGGAACCGGGGGCCGACAAGAAAGTTGGTGAGTGAAACGCACCCGGGCCGCGACCTACGCCTTGCTGGCGCTTGGGCTTGCCGTGCTCGCGCCCGCCCGATCCTTCGCCGACGAACCCAAGGCGCGGGTGCAGGGCGACATGGACCGCGCCCTGAGGCTGGAGATCCAGCGCGCGGTCGGCACGACCAAGACCAAGCCCGCGACCCGGCTCGACGCCCGCCGCCGCGCCCGCGACGCCGGAGAGTCGGTGATCGCGGTGTTGCGCTCCGAGGGCTACTACGACTACGCCGTCGAGCCGGACGTCGGCGAGGGCGACACGCCCGTCGCGATCGTGCGCGTCTCGCCCGGGCCGCGCTCGCGGGTGGCCGACACGAAGATCGTCTGGGAAGGCGAGCCCCCCGATCCCCAGACGCTCGCGGCGGTGCAGAAGGCGCTGGCCTTGCCTGATGGCGCGCCCGGCCGCGCCGCCGCCGTCCTGGCCGCCGAGGGCCGTCTGGTCTCCGCCCTGCACCAGCGCGGCTACGCCGACGCCCTGGCCAAGCCGCGTGAGGTCGTCGTCGACCACGAGGATCACACCTTGCAGCCCACATTCCACCTCACGGCGGGTCCGCTGGTGCACATGGACGGCCTGAAGGTGGTCAGCAAGGGCCGCACCCGTCCCGGCTGGGTGCAGAGCCTTACGCCCTGGAAGCGCGGCTCGACCTACGATCCGGCCAAGGTCGCCCAGCTGGAACAGCGCCTGCGCGACGCTGGCGTCTACAACTCGGTGACCGTCGCCCTGGCGCCCGCGAGCGAGAGCGTGGACGGCCTGCGCCCGGTCGTCGTCAGCCTTGGCGACCGGCCGCCGCGCACGCTGGAGTTCGGCGGCGGCTATTCGACCAGCGAAGGCTTCGGCGTCGACGCCAAGTACATCCTCTACAACCAGCTCGGCCGCGCCGACACGGTGACCTACACGGCCCGCCTGGCGCAGATTCAGCAGAAGCTCGACGCGGAACTCGACCTGCCGGACTGGGAGCGGCCGGATCAGATCTTCAAGGTCGGCGGCGACATCGTCGGCGACGACACCACCGCCTACAACGACTATGGCGGCGGCTTCCGCGCCGACGTCGAGCGCCACTGGACCAAGACCACCTACCTGACCTTCGGCGGCGCCTTCGATTACGTCGACACGCTGGAGAAGGACGCGGTCAACAACAACGGCATCCTGGTGGGCGAGCACCTGAAGCTGGCGATCTTCAGCCTGCTCGGCGCCTACACGCTCGACCGATCCAACGATCCGCTCAACCCAACCCGCGGCTGGCGTCTGCAGGTGCAGGCGGAACCGACCTATGTCACCGGCGATCGCGTGTTGCCCTACCTGAAGCTGACCGGGCAGGCGAGCGGCTACCTGCCGCTCGACGCGGACGGCGACACGGTTCTCGCGGCGCGGGTCAAGCTGGGCTCCATCGTCGGCGGCGACATCCCCGACGTGCCCGAGGATCGACGCTTCTACGCCGGCGGCGGTGGATCGATCCGAGGCTACTCCTATCAGGGGGTCGGGCCGCGCCTGTCCGACGGCACCCCGATCGGAGGCGACTCGCTCTTCGAGTCGTCGTTCGAGGTTCGCCAGCACATCACCGGACCGTGGGCGGTCGCCGCCTTCGTCGACGCGGGATCGCTGGGTCCAACCTTCGTGCCGGACTTCAGCCAGGTGAGCCTCGGCGCCGGGCTCGGCATCCGCTACAACCTCGGCTTCGGCCCGCTGCGGGTCGACCTCGCCGTGCCGGTGGACCATCATAGCGGCGATCCGTGGCTGCAGTTCTACCTCAGTATCGGGCAGAGCTTTTGACCGACGACGCGCTAGAGCCTGCGTCTGGGCCCGAGACGGCCCCGGAGACGCCGGATGCGGAGGTGGAACGCGCGCCGCGGCGCTCCCGGCTGGCCCGCTCGGCGATCGGATGGGCGATCGTCGTCTTGCTGGGGCTCGTCGTGCTTGCGGCGACCGCCCGTTTTGGCGTGCTCACGCCGTGGGGCCGGGCGTTTGTCGCCGACCGCCTCGACGACGTGAGCGTTGGCCGGTACGGCAAGTTGCACGTCGAGGGCCTGGACGGCGACGTCTGGCGCGACTTTTCTGTCCGTCGTCTGACGATAGTCGATACGAACGGACCGTGGTTGAGCGCCGATTCCGTCCGTATCCGGTGGGATTTCCGGCGCCTCTTCGAGCGCGTCGTCGCCATCGACGAAGTCGACGTCGGCAAGCTCAGCCTTGTCCGCAGGCCCGTGGAGGGGCCACAGCCGGCGAGCTCGGGCGGCGGCCAGTCGCCGGTCTCGCTGCGTCTGGCGAAGCTCGTGGCCCGCGTCGAGTTGCAGCCTGCGTTCAGCGATCGTTACGGCCTTTACGACGTGGCCGGCGCGTTGGATGTGAAGCGTGAGGGCGGGCTTGCGCTGGCCGCGCACGTCGCCAGCCTGACCCACGTCGGCGACCGGCTGGACGCGGTGCTCGACCTCGGCCGCAGCAAGACCATCTTCCTCGAAGTCCACGGGCGCGAGGCCGGCGGCGGCGCGATCGCCGGGGCCCTGGGCCTGGCCGCCGACCAGCCGTTCCAAGTCGATGCGAGCGCCGCCGGCACGACCAGCCAGGGTCGCTTCCACGCCACCAGCCGCAGCGGCCAACTCGTGCCGATCGAAGGGACGGGCGCGTGGACCCCGACGGGTGGGCAGGGACAGGGACGGATCGTCCTCGCATCCACCAGGCTGCTGTCCGGCTACCAGCAGATGCTCGGCCCGGCGCTCGACCTGCAGATCCACGGCGCCAAGGCGGCCGACGGTTTCTTCGCCATCGATGCGGTCTCGCACTCCGACAACGCCGACATCACCGCCCGTGGGGAAGCGGACCTGGGACGCCGCGCGACCGGACCCAAGGGCCTGGCGGTCACGATCCTCGCCAAGTCCGCCAAGCGCGTGGTGGGCTGGCCGGACATGGGCGGAGGTCGCTTCGACGGCGGCTTCACCCTGCGGCCGGATGGCTGGAAGCTGGAGGGGATCGGCTCGATCGACGCGCCGACGGCGTTCGGCTATCGGGTCGCCCGCATCCAGGGTCCGATGAAGCTCATCGGCGCCAACCACATGCTGGCGCTGCAGGCGACGGCGGATGGCGAGGGCGGCGCGGGGCAGGGGCTCTTGCCGGCGCTGCTCGGCGCGCGGCCCCACGCCTCGGCGGAACTCGACTGGGTCGCGGGCGGCCGAGTGCTCATCAAATCCCTCTCGGTGGC
>DATJRL010000394.1:0-5046 GCA_035504785.1 Caulobacteraceae bacterium | reverse complement strand
GCCTGGACGGAGGCCTGGGAGCGCAGTCCGGACAGCCCCGGCGCCCTGCCGATGCCGTTGATGAGCCTCGTCTCCGAGAACGCCCTGCGCTCGGCCCAGCGCGCCGCCGAAGGCGGCAACAAGAAGGCGCGGGACCTCGTCACCTACTTCGTCGGCCAGGGCGTCGGCCTGATCGACTCGGTGCGCTCGGCCGGCCAGGTGGTGCAGGACTTCAAGGAGGAGTTCCTCGAGGCCGTCGAGCACATGAACGCGCTGCTGGAAGAGTAATCTCCGCCATGAGCGGACCGTAACTCCGCTCTCCCCCGCGAAAGCGGGGGCCTACACTTTTCTGAGACTCCGGTCCGCCATGATAAAACGCCTGGGTCCCCGCTTTCGCGGGGAAGAGCGGATCATAGGACTGCCTAACAGCGCTCAGCGCCGGACATGCTTCAGGATCCAGTTGGTCATCAGGTCCATGGCCGCGGGCGAGATCGTTTCCTCGATCTGGCCGTATTCGCCGGGCGCGCCGGTCTTGGCGTCCTGGAAGAGGTGGTTGAGGCCCGGGAGTTCGACGACCTCGGCGTCCGGATTGGCCGCCAACGCCTTGCGGATCGCCGGCAGGTTCTGGTCCGGCGGCACTTGCAGGTCGAGCGAACCGATCAGAGCCAGCACCGGACAGCGGACCTTCGCCAGCGTCGGCGCAGGGTCGTAGTCGAGGAAGAACCGGAACCAGGGCGACGTGATCGCGGCGCTCTCGGTGTCCGGCGCGGCGGTCGGGAGCGTGCGCCCCGCGGCGTTGTCGGCGAGCAGCGCCTTCACCTTGGCGACGGCGGCCGCGGGGTCCTTCTCGGCGCGCACCAGCGTGTAGAGCTTCTCGTTCAGCGCCGTGGCCTCCGCGAGCTTGGCGTCGGGCGTGCCCATGGCCTTGCCGATAAGCCGCGCCTGCTCGAGCAGGATCGCCTCCCCGTCGACGCCCGGTCCGGCCATCATCACGATGAACGCCAGCCTCGGATCGCGGACGGCGACCATCGGCGCGATCTCGCCGCCCTCGCTGTGGCCGATAATGCCGACGCGCCGCGCGTCGATCTCCGGTCGGCTGCGCAGGTAGGCGACCGCGGACTCGGCGTCGTCGGCGAAGTCCTGGGTGGTCGCCTTGGCGTAGTCGCCGGTGGACTGGCCGACGCCGCGCTTGTCGTAGCGCAGGACGGCGATGCCGCGGCGCGTGAGGTGGTCGGCGAGCACCAGGAAGATCTGGTGTCCGAGGATCGGTTCGTTGCGGGTATTCGGGCCTGAGCCGGAGACCAGCACCACGGCGGGGAACGGGCCTGGGCCGGGCGGCAGGGTCAGCGTGCCGGCAAGCTTCACGCCAGGGCCGTCGTCGAAGCTGACGTCCTCGGCGCGATAGGGATAGGGCTTCACCGGCGTCTGCGGCCGCATCGGCTGGGCGTTGGCGGCCGCGCCGCTGCGCAGCGTGAAGGTGAGCGGCCCGGTCTGACCACCTTGCGCCCACGCGCCGATCAGGGTCTTGCCGTCGGCCGACAGCGTTCCGGCGAAGCGCGCGCCGACGGCGTTCATCTCGAAGTCGACCGCGTCGCCGACGCGGTGGATCGCGTTCACCGTCATGCCGTAGGCCAGCTGATCGATGGAATCGAGCGTCGCGGTGGTGCCCGCGTCCGAGGTCCGCACGTGCAGCACGAGATGCAGTGTCGGGCCGTTGGGCTCCTTGAGCGTCGCATCCCAGGCGCCGTCGAGCCCGGTCAACACCGGCGCCTTGGTCGGTCCACTGGGCGAGAGCGTGAGGGGCGCGGCGAACCCGCCCTGCTTCCACTCGCCGACCCAGGCGCCCGACTTCGCGTCCCATTGGCCGGAGAAGCTTCCCTTCGGCGTGACCGGCAGGGTGAACGACAGGGACTCGCCGCTGCTCACAATGTCGGCCAGCGGGATCGGCGTGGGGCCTTGGTCAAGGCTGACGAACGTGCCGGAGTAGGTTCCGTCGGCGTGCTTCTCGAGGTGGACCGCAAGGTGCAGCGCCTGGGTCGGCGTCAGCGCCAGGGCGCCATGCCAGTCACCGGCAACGGTCTGCGCCACGGCCGGCAGTCCCAGGCCGATCACGCAGAAGAGTGCGGCCGCGGCGGCGAAGGATCTGGTCAAGGCGTCGACTCCTAGGGCTCAGACTCCCAGAGCATCGAGCATGCCGGGCAACTCGCCAAGCAGCTTCGCGGTCGGGTAGGCGCGGAAGCCCTGCGCGTCCCACCAGAGCTGCTCGATGCGGTAGCGGGCGAACTGCCAGCGCGAGCGCTCGCGCATGGCGGCGTGGTCCGGCCCGGCGCCATAGGCGGCGAGGGCGCGGTCGGGCGCCCAGTCGGCATAGGCCCAGAAGAAGGTGAAGTCGAAGGCCGGATCGTCCGGGCCGGCGTCGGTGAAGTCGATGATCCCGGCAAGCCGGTCGCCGCTCGGGGCCAGCAGGATGTGGTCCTCGGTGAAGTCGTTGTGGACCATGCGCAGGCCCGGCGGCCCGGGCTGCGCGGCCAGAACGGCGTAGAAGGCGTCGACGCGCGGCAGCAACGACGTGGGCAGGATGCCGATGTCGTCGTGCCGCCGTTCGGCGTACCGGCGCGCCTGGACCTCGCCGTTCCACTGCACGTGCTCGACGCCGGCCGTCAGCGAGAGCGGCAGGGCGTGGAGGGCGGCAAGGAAGGCGCCGAGATCGTCGACGATCCGCTCCTGAACCGGGCGCGGCAGGGTCGCGAAGCGCGCCTCGGTCAACTCCTCGCCCGCGATCTTGCGATATCCGCCGAACGAGGCGCCCGGCGCGACGCGGTCGTAACGGGGAACGGCAAGGTTCGAGACCTGGGCTAGCGCCGCCAGCACCCGCCGCTCGCCGGCCGCGTAGGACGCCGCTTCCGGTCCGCGCGGAAAGCGGAACACCCAGGCTTCGTCCAGCACCACCACGGCGTGGTCCTCGCCGAGGTCGTTGAGCGCGGCATGCTCGAAGGCGAGGTCCGGGAACGCCGCCCGGATGCGCGCCACCAGCGCCGCCAGATCGACCTTGCCCTTGGCGACTTCCATCATGGCGAGCCGCTACCCGCCCGTCGGGCCGTGGTAAAGCCGTGGAGCGTCGAGAGTCAGTCACGGAGCGCCACCTTGGCCCGCATCCTCGCCCTTCACGCCCACCCGGACGACGTCGAGACGCTCGGCGCCGGCACGCTGGCGTTGCTCGCGAGCCAGGGCCATTCGATCCGCATCGCCACCGCCACGGCCGGCGAAGGCGGCGCGACCGAGACTTCGGCCGAGGAGACCGCGCGCATCCGTCGGCGCGAGGCGGCCAGCGCCGCGGCGGTGATCGGGGCCGAGTACGTCTGCGCGGGCCTGCCCGACCTGGGGGTGTTCAACGACGACGCGTGCCGCCGCCGGATCACCGAACTGGTGCGCCAGGCGCGGCCCGACATCGTGATCACCGCCTCGCCGGTCGACTACCACCCCGACCACGAGGCGAGCAGCGTGCTGGCGCGCGACGCGTGCTTCGCCTCGAGCGTACCGAACTACCGGACCGGCGACGCCGCGCCGCTCCCGGCGATCCCGCACCTCTACTTCATGGACCCGATCGGGGGCCGTGACCGCGACGGCGTGCGGGTGCGACCCGACTTCGGGGTCGACATCACGGGCTGGATGGAGACGAAGCGGCGGATGCTGCTCGCGCACGAGAGCCAGGTCGCCTGGGTGGCCAGGCAGCACGGCGTCGAGGACTTCACCGCCTCGATGGTCGCCTGGGGCGCGCGCCGCGGCCGCGACTTCGGCGTCGCCTACGCCGAGGGCTTCCGACACTATCGGCACGAGCCCTATCCGAGGTCGCCGCTTCTGCAGGACCTCGTCGGCGAGGCGCTGCGCGGACTCGCCCGTTGGCCGGCCTGAGTCGCCGAGAGGCGGAACTGGCCGCGATGCTCGCGCGTGCTCACGAGATCCAGGCCGCGGCCGGAGGGGAGGACATATCCGGGTGTCTTTACCGACGGCGCGGTTGCGCCCGTGGCGGCTCCCATGCATGGCTTATCCACAGCGCGCCGTGAGAGCGCGACAGTTATTCGTGGAGGTCCGCTTATGCCCGAAGCCATCCTCGAACCCGAGCTTCCGATCGTCGATCCGCACCATCACCTGTGGGTGCGGCCGGGCGCCGGGCCGGCGGCGGTCGACGACCCCAGCGTCCACCCCTTCACCCGCGTGGTCGCGCGCCGGCCGCGCTACCTGCTCGACGAACTCCTGGCCGACCTGAACTCCGGCCACAACGTCGTCGCCACGGTGTTCGTGCAGTGCGGGGCCATGTACCGCGCCGACGGGCCTGACGCGCTGAAGCCGGTGGGTGAGACCGAGTTCGTCAACGGCGTCGCCGCGATGACCGCGTCCGGCATCTACGGCCCGGTGCGCGCCTGCGCCGGCATCGTCGGTCACGCCGACTGCACTCTGGGCGAGCGCATCGACGAGGTGCTGGAAGCGCACCTGAAGGTGTCGGACCGCTTCCGCGGCATCCGCCACTCCTGCTCGTCCGACCCGGACCCGGCCGTGCTGGGCCCCCTCGCCCGCCAGACGCCCGGCCTCTACCTCGACGACAAGTTCCGCGCCGGCTACGCGCGGCTCGCCAAGTTCGGCCTCTCCTTCGACGCCTGGCTGCTGGAGCCGCAGCTCCCGGACCTCATCGCCCTCGTCCGCAAGTTCCCGGAAACGCCGGTCGTGCTGGATCACGTGGGCACGCCGCTCGGCCTGGGCGGCTACGAAGGCAAGCGCGAGGCGCGGTTCGGGGTCTGGCGCGAGAACATCCGCACCCTGGCCGAGCTGCCGAACGTCAACGTGAAGCTCGGCGGCCTCGCCATGGCCTTCTGCAACTTCCCGAGCTTCCTCGCCGACCCGCCGGCGCCCTCGACGCAGCTGGCCAGGGAGTGGGGGCCGTATCTCGACGCCTGCATCGAGGCGTTCGGACCGGGCCGCTGCATGTTCGAGAGCAACTTCCCGGTCGACCTCGGCTCCTGCGACTACGCCACGCTCTGGAACGCGTTCAAGGTGTTCGCCAAGGATTAC
>DATJRL010000393.1:0-11847 GCA_035504785.1 Caulobacteraceae bacterium | reverse complement strand
CAATGCATGACTTGGAAGTCGGAACAACACGATCGCACCAAAACCAGGGATATCCTCAGATTGGCGTGGGTCGCACCGTTGCTTATAGATATTCTTTCTTCTAAGAACCGAGAATTTGGTGGGGTGTTATCTGTGCTTCGGGCGGGTGGCCGGGTCGTGGCGGCCCACTTCGGAATTAGGAGCGGTAGCGTGTTGCACTACTGGCTCCCCTCATACGATATCGAGCTGGGTTCATACTCGCCCGGCATGATTCTGCTCATGGAAATGCTGGACGCTGCCAGCGGGCATGGCATCGACACCGTCGACCTCGGAAGGGGCAGTTCGCTTTACAAGACGCGTGTCGCCACGACAGCGGTTCCGCTGATCGAAGGTGCCGTCGCGCCGGAGCGTTGGGCAAGGACACTGCGTCGCTCGCGTAGCGCCATCACGGGCTGGGCCCGGAAATCGCCTCTTCGGGCGCCTCTCCGGACCATCCTTCACAAGTTCCGGCAGTGACGCGGACGTCTCTTGGATGTGTCATGCCAGGCCTCGCGGAGGGTGACTCGTTTGGGGGATTCCCGGCGAGGCTGACATTTGAATCAATGCCGCGGTGTGACGAATCGCATGGCGGAGGCGTTGATGGCGGGGCTGGAGATCACCCGAAACGACCACACGAGCGGGGAGCTGCGCGCGCTGAGCGGCCGCTGCTCGGACGGGGCGCAGGTTCGCCGGCTGCTGGCCCTGGCGCTGGTTCTCGATGGGCATTCGCGAACCGAGGCGGCGATGCTGAACGGGATGGATCGGCAGACCTTGCGCGACTGGGTGCATCGCTACAATGCCGAGGGGGTGGAGGGCCTGAAGTCCCGCTCGAGCCCCGGTCGGGCGCCGGCCTTGAACGCGCGGCAGATGGCCGAGTTGCGCGAGTTGGTGATCGAGGGCCCCGACCCCGAGGTGCATGGCGTGGTGCGCTGGCGCTGCGTGGACCTGAAAGCCGAGGTGGCGCGCCGGTTCCAGGTGGAGGTGCACGAGAACACCATCGGCCGGTGGCTGCACGAGCTGGGCCTGACGCGCCTGCAACCGCGTCCGCAGCATCCGCAAAAGCCCCCCGAAGCCGAGGCGGCTTTTAAAAAACTTCGCCGATCTGGTCACAGAAGCGCTCCCCGAGGCCGCAACCGGCCGGCCGCTAGAGATCTGGTTCCAGGACGAGGCCCGCGTGGGCCAGAAGGGCGGCCACGCCTACATCTGGGCGCCGATCGGCGCGCGGCCCCGCATGGTCCGCGACAACCGCCACGTCTCCACCTACATCTTCGGCGCCATCTGCCCCGAGCGCGCGGTCGGGGCGGCCATGATCATGCCCTACGCCAACACCGAGGCCATGAACCGGCATCTCCAGGAGATCGGCGCCGAGGTGGCGCCGGGCGCGCACGCCATCCTCGTCTGCGATGGCGCCGGCTGGCATCAAAGAGGCAAGAAGCTCGTCGTCCCCGACAACATCACCCTCTTGCCGCTGCCGCCCTATTCTCCCGAGCTGAACCCCATGGAGAACGTCTGGGCCTACCTGCGCCAGAACAAGCTCTGCGCCCGGGTCTGGCCAACCTACGACGACATCCTCGACGCCTGCCAAAGCGCCTGGCGCTTCCTCATCAACGATCCAGACCGCATCCGTTCCATCGCAACCCGACAATGGGCGCGGGTCAGACTTTAGGAGGCCTGGTATAAGCTCCCCGAAGCAGGCGCCTAGCCGGAGATTGTCGCCGTCGTGCAGCTTTTGCACGATGGACGACACATCCGACGATGAGATGCCTCAAGTGGTTGTTCGATCCGAGGCCTCGCCCGGTAGCGTCCACGGGAGTGGTGGAATTTCACCGAGCGAGGCGGGGCGCATAGCCCTCAGGTAGCTCGGCGCCCCGCCTCGCGTCGGCGGTGGGTTGGTCACCGGGAATCGTCTCAAGGTCGTGTTTGCGACAACCGATCTTCGAGAAGGAATCCCCAGTGACCGACGAGAGCATGGCGCTTCTGGCGCTGATCAAGAAGAGCGACGACGGCGATTTTCTGAAGAGCGTGGCCGAGGCCGCGCTGCAGCGGATCATGGACGTAGCCTGTCCTCGGGCCGGCTAGCCGGACCCGGGGGACGTGGAGAACCTGATCGGTGCCGCGCCGCACGAGCGCACCGCCGAGCGGCTGACCTACCGCAACGGCTACGGCTGACGTGACCTGACGTGACCCCCGTTTCTCATCCAGCCATAGCGAAGTCCTGGACTGATCTGAGCCTTGCTGGCTCGGGGTGGCAAGAGGCCGGCGCGCGGAGCCATCAGGTTGCGCAGCGTGGCGGCCGGTCTCTCCGCGGAGGGCGCTGGCGTAGGCTCGAGGCGTCTTCCGCCGAGCTTCGAGTGCGGCCGTTCTTCGTTGTAGTCGCGTCGCCAGGCCTCCAACAGGGCGCGGGCGTGCGGCAGCGAGCGGAACAGCGTCTCGTTGAGCAGCTCGTCGCGCAGCCGCCCGTTGAAGCTCTCGTTGTGGCCGTTCTGCTGCGGCTTGCCGGGCGCGATGTAATGCCAGGCGACGCCGGCGTCGTCGGCCCAGGTCAGGATGGCGTTCGAGGTCAGCTCCGTGCCGTTGTCGCTGACGATCATGTCCGGCCGGCCGAGCTGGACGACGATGTCGTCCAGCTCGCGGGCGACCCTGCGCCCCGACAGCGATGTGTCGGCTACCAGCGCCAGGCATTCGCGCGTGCAGTTGTCGACCACGGTCAAGATGCGGAAGCGCCGCCCGTCGGTCATCTGGTCGGAGACGAAGTCCAGGCTCCAGCGTTGGTTGGGCAGGAGCGGCGTCTCGATCGGCCGGCGCGTGCCGATCGCGCTCTTGCGCCCGCCGCGGCGGCGCACCGTCAGCCGTTCCTCGCGGTAGATCCGTTGCACCCGCTTGCGGTTGACCAGGCGGCCCTCGCGCCGGAGCACCACGTGCAGCCGCCGATAGCCGAAGCTCGTCGCTCCTGCGCCAGCCCTTTCAGCCGCTCGCGCAGGTCGCCGTCGTCGGGTCGTGTCGCCCGATAGCGCACGCTCGTCCGGTCGATCTCAAGCACCCGGCAGGCCCGCCGCTTGCTCATCGCGAAGGCCGCCTGCAGATGCAGGGCGGCCTCTCGTCTGGCGGCTGGCGTCACCGCTTTTTTCCCAGCAGATCCTTCAGCGCGGCGTTGTCGAGCATAGCGTCTGCCAGCATCCGCTTCAGCCGGCCGTTCTCGTCCTCGAGCGCCTTCAGCCGCTTGGCTTCCGACACCTCGAGACCGCCGAACCTGGCCTTCCACTTGTAGAATGTCGCCGAGCTGACTCCGTGCCGCCGGCACACCTCCGCCGTCGCCACGCCCGCCTCCTGCTCGCGCAGGATCGCGATGATCTGCTCTTCCGTGGACCTCGACCGCTTCATTCTGTCCGTCCCTTCCGTTGGGCCGGACTCTAGCGACGCCTGGAGGAGTTTCAGGGGGTCACGTCAGTTCCGGGATTGGGCCGGGCGTCACGGACACGTTGTCCAACAGGAGATGTAAACAAAATTCACCCTTGGGGTGAACATTGATACCTCAGAGTGCCCCCGTTTGCTCTTACGCGGTTCGGCGAGGCGATTGAGGCTGGTCGCGCCGCGCCGGCGGCGCCGCCAGGAACGGATCGAGCAGCTGACCCACGATGTTCTCGGCGACCGGCGTGTCGGTGCCGTATTCGGCCGGCCACGCCCGCGGCAGATAGAACGTGCCGAAGACGCGGTCCCAGAACGGCAGCATGGACGCGTAGTTGTGATCGCGATGATCGTTCCGCGTGTGATGCCAGTGGTGGAAGGCGGGGCTGGAAATCACCTCCTCGAGCGGCCCGAGGCGCACCCGAAGGTTCGCATGGATGAAGTAGCTCCACAGCGATCCGACGAGTAGCACCATCGCCGGGATGAACGTCGGATGATCTCCGACCGGCGAGGCGAGGCCGGTGGCGTAAAGCAGCACCAACCCGCAGAGACGGGTGAAGGCGCCGTCGACGGGGTGCGCGCGGGTGTTGACCAAGTAGTTCACGTGCTCGGCGCTGTGATGCACCGCATGGAACCGCCAGAGCAGCGGAATCTCGTGCGTCCAACGGTGTCCCCAATAGAAGCCGAGTTCGCCGACCACCATCGCGGCGACCATTCGAGCCCAGAGCGGCAGCGCCGCCACGTACGACGTAAAGGAGGCCGGGATGACCGCGTGCGCCACGAAGGCGATCAGCGCCGCCGGCGGTCCCAACAGGAACACCGGCACCAAGCCGCCGATGAAATACCAGGCCAAGTTGGTCTGCCAGCCCTTCGCGAACAGCTTGGTCGGCCTGACCGCGAAGAACTGTTCGAGCGGGACGAACACCGCCGTGAGCACCACGAGCCAGAACAGCATCCGGGCGAACTGCAGGAGCAATCCATACACGTGCTGGTGAGCGGCGAAGAAGGCGGCCATGGGCTCATTCCTAGCACGAATGGCGCCAGCCTAGCATTGCCAGACCTTGCCGGTGATTGGAGGCCGACATTGGTCGCTGTGTCGGGCCTGAGACCCTTTAGCGAAGGGCGCGAGGCGCAACGCTCTTGTCCGCATGATAGCGGGCGGCGGGCGTTTGGGAGGAGGTTACCTCTGCTTGGCGGATCTCTCTTCGCACAGCCGGTGCAAGGTCGATCCCTTTTTGGCCGCGTCGTGCGCGACAATAGGTCGACAGCAGAAAAGTCGATGTCGGCTGGTCAATCCTCTTTAGGTTTCTCGCGCTAAACCGAGTCGTCAACGCAACCGTGCCTCCGATGAATGCCATAACCCCCATCACGCCCGCCGCGTTCTGCGCCAGCGACATCCAGATCTACGACAACGCCCTCGCTTCGCCTCTGCAGCGGGAGGTGCTGGCGCACCTGAACGAACCAGGCTGGGCGTTCGGGGCCTACTCCGATGCTTCGCCCAATGCCTCCAGGTACTGGTACAAGCACTTTGCCGGCTACGTGCGAGATGGTCGGGAAGCTCGGACGGCTCAGGGCGTGGAAGAGGAATTGGCGGCTGCGTGTCCCGTCGTCTTCCGCGTTTGGGAGCAGTTGAAGGCTGGACCCCTCGCCGGACATTCCCTGACTCGTTGCTACGCCAATGGCTACCCGGCCGGATCGGAGGGCGGATTACATCTCGATTCCAACCTCTCGGATCACTACACGGCGATCTATTACCCGCACACCTCGTGGCATCCCAACTTCGCCGGCGAAACCGTCTTCTTCACCGCCGACGGCTCCGACATCATCCTGTCGGTCTATCCGAAACCCAATCGGCTGGTGATCTTTCCGGGCGTGATACCCCACGTCGCGAGAGGGGTTTCGCGCACGTGTCCGCAGTTGCGGGTGACCCTCATGTTCAAGACGGCGAAGTCGAGCTTCCCGACACCCGGCTGAAAGACCTCGCGTCCACCTGAGGCGAGCCGCCGGTCGAACCGGCCAGCGCGACGCTCGATCACAGCGGCGGTGGCCAAGCTCCGTCGTGACCAGTTGTGATCACTCATTTCCCGGCGTGCTCGATCGTGTTCATCGGCCGGCGGTTCGCAGGCGAGCTTGGCCTGCCTTGTCGCCGGAGTGCTTCAGACCCCAAGCTCGCCCATATACCCCGAGATCCGCGCCGCGGCGCGTTCGACACCCGCGGGGTGGCCGGTGAGGGCGTACCATCTGAGCGCCCAAAGAGCGTTGGCGATGCGCAGGGCCCGCCCGGCAGCGTCCGATCGCCCAGGCTTCCTTCTCGAAGATCCCCTCGGCGCGCCGGGCTATGCGGAGGATCACCTCGAGGCCGCTTTCGAAGGCGATCCGGTACACCTCGTTGGCCTCGCCGTGGACGATGCGTGCCTTGGCCGCGATCGGACTGGACGAGACCTCGCGGGCCGCGCGGGCGATCAAATCGGCCGGCGCCTGGACACCCTCGTGCAAGGCGGCGAGGTGCTGCGCGTAGGCTTCGGACATCGTCTTGCGCCCCGGGCGGCTCATGGAGCCAGGTATAGAACCGGCGCCGATCCCGACAGCGCGAAGAGCCGCCGGACGGCGCGCCGACGGGGCGGCGTATGACGCCCCGGCCTCTCGGGCGCCGTCGTGCGCACAAGCTTACCGACGATCGCCGTCCGATGCCGCGCCGTCGATGAGGTCACCGATCACGTCGGTCCGGGTCGAGATAGGCCCGCCGCCCGAGGCGCTGGGGCCGCCGCCTTGAGCGGGCGCCGCGTCGTACGCATGAGGGTCCGGCGTCGCCGGGGAGACCTCGTCCAAGAGGCGGCCGATCGCGTCGTCCCATTGGGGCGAGAGACGAGCCTTTGGCCCGCCGTAGCTGGCGATGGGATCCGGCCGGTGCGGCCCCGGGGTGAGGCGGTCCGCCTCCAGCGCGCCGACGGCCGCGATCAGGGTCGCGCGCGCCACGTACTCATCGTGCCGATCCTGAATCACCGCGACGCGCGAATTGGTGTACTCGAGCTGGGCGTTGAGGAGGTCGATGGTGCTGCGCAACCCCGCCTTCTCCTCCTCGACGTTGCCCTCGTAGGCGATCTGCTCCGCGTCCAACTGCTTGGAAACCACCACGAACGCATTGTGGGCCTCGGTGAGTTGGTCCCAGGCCTGGGAGACCTGCTGGATCACCTGCCGGCGCGTCGCCTCGACCTGCAGCTCGGCGCTGTTGTCGCGGTCCACCGCCTGCCGCACCACCGAACTGGTCATGCCCGAGGTGAAGATCGGCTGCTTGAACACCACCGCCGCGGTGATGCTGCGCTCGAGCTCGTTGGGGATGTAGGCGGCATAGGGCTGGACGCCGGCGTCGACCTGCAACGAAATGTTGGGTCCGTAGGCCGACTTGGCCTCGTTGATCCGATCGTGGGCTAGGCGTTCGTTTTCCTCCGCGGCGCGCAGGTCCGGGCTGTTGTGCTCGGCGGTGTCGAAGGCCTCGTCGAGATTGTCGGGCGCGCCGGCGAGCTCCGGCATCGGCTCCAGCTCGCCCGGGTTTTGGCCCACGGCCGCGAGATAGGCCGCGGTGGAGATGCTGAGCGCGGTCTGCGTCTGCACCAGTTGCGCCTTCGCCGCCAGCAGACGGCTTTCGGCCTGCGCGACGTCGGTCTTGCTGAGTTCGCCGGCCGCCCCCTGCGCGGTGATCGAGTCGGAGATGCCGGCGAGGTCGCTGATCGAGGCCTGCACCACCCGCACGATCTCGCGGTCGCGCAGCACGTCGGCGTAGGCGGTGATGACGCTGAGCAGCAGCTTCGACTCGGCCTGCCGCAGGCTCTGGCGGCCGGCGAGGATGGTCGCCGAGGCCTCGGCCAGCCGCGCCCGGTTCTGACCGAACGTGTAGAGCGGCTGGGTCAGCGACAGGTCCGCCGTCTCGGTGGTGGCGCTGAAGTGTTGGTTGGTCGGCTGCGAGCTGAAGAGGCTGGGCGGCAGGGTGACGTCCGCCGTCTGGTACTCCACGCCGCCGGTGGCGGACACCTGCGGGCCGAAGTTGGAGCGGGCCTGGGCGTAGTCTTCGTTGGTCGCCGCCAGGCTCGCCTGCTCCGACTTGAAGGCGGGATTGGAGGCGTAGGCCATCTGGATCGCGTCGGTCAGCGACTCCGGGCGTCCCACGGCGGGCGCGATCGCCAGCGCCGCCCCCAGCAACGCCGCGTCCCGCAGCGCCGCCCGGACGCCGCGCGCCGGCTTCCCAAACGTGATCGCGCGTCCGACCAAGCTTCGGCGACCTTCCGCGCGCCTCGACCCCGAGCGTGACCCCTCTGGCCGACGCCATGCGTTGCAGAGATTGCGCGATGGTAAATTGCCAGCGCAGGCGTTGCAGAGGCATTAACGCTGCGCGGGCGCGTCGGCGGGGGAGCGCCGGGCGTCTAGCTCGTTACGTCCGCCGCGTGCGGCGCTGTCTCGGCGAGCCGATCTCGGCCGGCCGCGCCCTCCGACAGGCCCAGGTCGGCGGCGCGCTCGTAATAGTGACGCGCCCAGACGAGATCGCGCTCGACGCCGCGGCCCGCCTCGTGCAAGCGAGCCAGCCCGAGCAACGCCGGACCGTATCCGGCCTTCGCCGCTTCGGACATCCAGTGGACGGCGTCCGCCACCGCGCCCGCGTCGCCCTGGGCGAGCAGCAGCTCCGCCAGGGCCACTTGCGACTGGCGCTGGTTCTGAGCCGCGGCGGCGCGCCACCAGCGTTCGGCTTCGGCGTCGTCGGCGGCGACGCCCACGCCCCGATGATGGCAGGCCGCGAGGTTGTGCTGGGCGTCGGCCAACCCGGCGTCCGCGGCGAGGCGCAGGCGCCGGATCGGCTCCTCGATATCTGTCGGCTCGGCGGCGCCTTGCAACAACGCCCCGGCGAGGACCTGGCTGGCGAGCGCATCGCCCTGGTCGGCGGCCTTGCGCAGCCATACGGCCGCCTCGACGGGCGCGGCCTCGACGCCGACGCCGTCCAGGATCAGTTCGCCGACCATGCGCTGCGCCATGGCGGAGCCGGTCATCGCGGCGTCCAGCCAGCGGTCGAGGACTTCGGCCGCCAACGCCGGATCGGCCCCGGGCGCGGCCGCAAAGCCGGTGAGCACGCTCAAGGCCGGCAGATAGCCCCCGGCCGCAGCCTTGCGGTACCAGGCGATGGCGGTTGCATCGTCCCTGGCGACGCCGACGCCGGTGCTGAAGGCGTCGCCGAGCCAGGCCTGGGCGAAAGCGCCGCCGGCCCCGGCCGCGCGGGAGAGCCAGCGCAGCGCCTCGCCGGTGTCGGCGCCAATGTGCCGGCCCGCCAGGTAGAGGCGACCGAGTTGTTCCTGGGCGCTGACCTCGCCGCGGTCGGCGGTCGAGAGCAGCAGGCCGATGACCCGCGCCGGCGCCAGGGCCAGGGGGTGGCCGGAGTCGAGCTGGGCGGCCAGGCGGCAGGCGGCTTCGCCGCTGCCGAGCTCGGCGGCGCGCACCAGCCAGTCCTGGGCCGCCTTCGGATCGGCGGCGGCCACGCGGCCCTCGGAGTGAAGGTTGTGCAGGGCCCAGGCGGCGGCGGAGCTGCCGGCGGCGGCCGCGTCCTCGAGCAGCATGACGCCGCCCTCGACGTCGCGAGGCGCCCCGAGGCCGCGGATGTGCAGCAGGGCCAGGTTGCAGGCGGCGTCGAGGTTGCCGAGCTCGGTGGCGAGTTTCAGCCAATAGGCAGCGTCGCCGCTGGGCGCATCCCGGTCCGGCCCGTCCGAGCCTTCGGCGCCAGCGTAGAGCAGCCCGAGCCTCAGCGCCGCTTCGGCATGGCCGGCTTCGGCGGCCTGGCGGTACCAGCGTTCGGCCGCCGCCAGATCCCGCGGTCGGCCGAGCCCCTGCTCGCTGAGCGTCCCCAGGTGGCAGGCGGCCGCGATATGGCCGCCTTCGACCGCGCGTTCGAACCAGCGGCCGGCGGCGGCGTGATCCTGGCGCAGGCCAACGCCATCGGCGCACATGGCGCCCAGTCGCTCGTAGGCGTCGGCGAAGCCCTTGTCGGCGGCGAGGGCGAAGAGCCGCGCGGCTTGGTCGGGGTCGTAGGGAACGCCCGAACCGGCGAGATAAAGACCGCCAAGGGCGCACTCGGCTTCGGCGTCGCCGGCGTCGGCGGCCTGACGCAGATAGGCGCTGGCCGCGGCGGGATCGTTGCGCTCCGGTCCCAGGAGCAGGCCGGCCAGCGAGACCATGGCGCGCACATGGCCGCGAGCGGCGGCGCGGCGCAGCCAGGTTTCGGCCAGGGAGGGATCGGCGGCCGCGCCGATGCCGAAGCGGCGGAACTGGCCGGTGAGGTACATCGCCTCCAGCTGCCCGCCCTCGGCGGCGGCGGCCATGAGCTCCGCCGCGCGACGCTCGTCCCTGTCCACGCCCTCGCCGCGCCAGACGAGCAGCCCCAGCGAGAGCTGGGCGGCATGGTTGCCGGCGGCCGCGGCTCGCTCGAACCACAGGGCCGCGGCGGCGAGGTCGACCTGGCCCAGCTGGCCGCCGGCGTGCAGCACGCCCAGCCCGAACGCGCCGCCGTGGTGCCCCTTGCCGGCCGCGGCGGTGAAGAAATGCTTGGCTTCGGCGTAGTCGGTCACGACGCCGAGCCCTTGCGCGCACTGCACCGCCCAGCGCACCTGCGCCGGCGTGTCCTCCGCGTCGGCCGCGGCGAGGTTCCACTTGGCGGCCTCGGCGTAGTTGGGCCGGATGGCGAGGCCGCCGGGGAACAGGCTGCCGAGCGCGCCGGCGGGCCGGGCCGCCTCGCCCTCGCCCACGAACGCCACCGCCGCGCTCACCGCCCCGGAGGCGTCGCGGCCGTCGAAGTAGATCTCGCCGAGCTTGGCGATGCTCTTGGTGAGGCCGGCTTCGGCGGCCTTGCGGAACCAGCCGGTCGCCTCGACGAAGTTCTGCACGACGCCGCGGCCGGTCTCGTAACGCTCGCCCAGCGTGTGGCAGGCCTCCACGTCGCCGGCCTCCGCCAGTTCGCGCCACAGCGCCGCGGCCTTCACCGGCTCGCCTCGGGCATCCATCGCCTCGGCCCTCTGGCGCAGGCGCTCCGTCGCGCCCCCCCGCTGGAAGCGCGAGAGCAGGCCGCTCAGAGCCGGCTTGGAGGGCGGGGGTTTAGGGCTCACGCATCGCCTCCGAACCGGTGCGCATCGCCCCCTCGAACAGATAGGACATGATGGTGCGGCTGCCCACCAGCACCTCGCCGTCGATGGTGAGGCCCGGGATCAGCCGGAAGCCCGCCGGCACGTTGCGTAGCTGGGCGTTGGTGATGGCGACGCGCGCCTTGTAGTAGGGCGCGACGATCTGGCCGTCGTCGGTGGTGGTGAACGAGCCGTCGCTGATGGTCTTGATCACGCCGGTGGCGAGGCCATGGCTGGTGAAGCGATAGGCGTCGAGCTTCACCCGCACCTTGTCGCCCGGCCGGATGAAGCCGATGTCGCGGGCGTCGATGCGCACCTCGGCGTCCAGCGGACCGGCGAGCGGGGTCAGGGTGAAGAGCGGATCGGCGCCGCCGCCGCCGGGATCGACCACCGAGCCGATCGAGGCTTTCCCCACCTTCAGCACCACCGCGTCGGTGGGGGCGACGAGGGTGGCGAGGTCGGTCACCTTCGAGGCCTTGGAGAGGGCCTGCTGGGTCTGGGTGAGGTCGCTCTGGGCCGCCACCAGCTGGGTGGCGACGTCGCTGCGCCATTTGCTGACGAAGGCCGCGCGCTGGGCGCTCAGCGCGGCCATGTCGCTCCTCGCCCCCACCGTGGCGCTGGCGCTCTCCGAGGCCATGCGCTGCAGCTCGATGCGGGTGTCGGTGGCGTTGAGCAGGGCGAGCTTGCTGCCGTAGCCCTTCTGCTGGAGCGTCAGGTGCGTCTGCTCGGCTTGGCTCGCCAGCGCCAGGCGCTGCTGATAGTCGACCGCGTTCTGGCTGCTGCGCTCGATCATCGCCTGGTCGGAGGCGATGCGGGCGTCGAAGTCGGTGACCGACTCCGCGTACTCGGCGCGGCGCTGGGCGAAGATCGAGCCCTGCAGCACGCTGTCCGGGTCCTTCGGGTCGACCGCGTAGGTCCTGCCGTCCTGCTCGGCGGTGAGGCGCGCCACCAGCGCCGCGTCGGTGGAGGCCTTCTGCTGCAGCGTCTTCAAGTCCGCTTCGGCGAAGGTGGGGTCGAGGGTGGCCAGCACCTGGCCCTTCTTCACCACGTCGCCGGTGTGCACCTGGATGCTGGTGACGATCGCCCGGTCCAGCGGCTGGACGAAGAACGAGCCCTGCGAAGGCATGATCCGGCCCTGGGCGTTCACCACCCGGTCGAGCTTCACCACGCTCATCAGCACCAGCGAGATCACCAGCATCCCCGCCAGGGCGTAGAGGATGCCGTGCGCGAACCGCGGACGCGTCTTCTCGAAGACCGCCTGGGTCTCCGATTC
>DATJRL010000392.1:0-4222 GCA_035504785.1 Caulobacteraceae bacterium | reverse complement strand
CCGAGCGCGGCGCGGAACAGCGGTGGGATCTGCCGCTCGTAGCCGGGCCGGTGGTCGCGCCCCACGGCGTGGTGATGGGTGACCGTGCCGCCGAGCGAGACGGTGATCTCGTTGGTGGCGGCCTTGATGTCGCGCCAGCGGGCGAGCGAGTCCTCGAGCCGGCCCTCGCGAGTCCCGACGGCCGAATAGGAGAAGTAGGGCGCCGGGCCGTCGGGATAGACGTGGGTGAAACGGCAGGAGACGCCGGCCTCGTGTCCGCAAATCTCGGCGATCGCCTTCGCGGCGCGTTCGCGCACCGCCTCGTAGAAGCCCTCGAAGCGGTCCCAGGTGATCGAGGTTTCGAAGGTGTCGCCGATCATGCCGAGCCCGACCGAGAGGTTCCGCCCGTAAGGCATGCGGATGAAGGCGTTGCGCCATTGCCCGGCGGCGCCTTCGCGGCGCGCCGCGGCGCCCGCGGCGGGAGCGAGCGAGGCGGCCACGGCCGCTTCATCGTAGGCGCCGCCGTGGTCGGCGACGAGTTCGAGCGCGCGGCCCATCCAGGCGCCCAGCGGGTGGTCTGCGGATTCGAAGCCCAGGACCAGGATCGCCGAGGTTCCGTCGCCGACGCCATTTCCGAGCGCTTCGGCGGGGTCGAGGAGGCGGCAGTTGCTGGGGTAGAGGCCGGCCTGGGTGAGCGCGCGCACCGCCGCGGCCGCCTGGCCGAGCGACGGAAACGCCACACTTGCCGAGGCTTGGTGCGTGGGCCGGTCCTGCAGCCGCATCCACGCTTCGACGATGATGCCGAGCACGCCTTCCGAACCGATGATCATCCGATCGGGCGAGGGCCCGGCGCCGGATCCCGGCAGGCGGCGAGTCTCGAGCCGGCCCGCCGGCGTCACCGTCGTCGTCGACTCAACGAAGTCGTCGATGTGGGTGTAGAGCGAGGCGAAATGGCCGCCGCTGCGCGTGGCGATCCAGCCGCCCAGGGTCGAGAGCTGAAAGCTTTGCGGGAAGTGGCGCAGCGTGAGTCCATGCGGGCGGAGCTGCTCCTCGATCTCCGGCCCGAGCGCGCCGGCCTGGATGCGCGCGGCGCGGCTGGAGCGGTCGATCTCGAGCACCCGGTTCATGTGCTGAACGTCGATGACCAGGCTGCCCGCGTAGGAATCCCCGACGTCCGGCTCGATCCCGCCGGCCACGCTCGAACCGCCGCCAAAGGGAATGACCGCGAGATTCGCCGACGACGCCCAGTCGAGCAGCTCGGCGACGTCCTCCGACGTCTTCGGGAACGCCACGAGGTCGGGCGCATGGTCGATCCGCCGCAGGCGCATGCGCGCCACGTCGCCGAAGGATTTTCCGAGGGCGTGGGTGAGGCGGTCGTAAGGGGTCGCCGAGACCATCGCCGCCAAACCTTCCGGCGCGCTGGCGCGCGGCGCGGGCAGCTCGAAGTCTGCCTCAACCGGCGGCGGGATCTCGTCGGGCGCGTGGCCGATCGCTCGGGCGGCGGAGGCGCGGATGCGAGCGGCCTCCTCGGGCGACAGCTCCTCGTCCTCGTAACCCCAGCCCCAGAATCTCAGGCGCCGGCGATGGGATAGCGTGGCGAATTCGTTCAAGGTCGCCCCCGTGCTCGATGGCGCCATTCCGCACCTCTGCGCGCGCGAGCGCAACGGGCCGCTTCCCAACCCCGCCGTCGTCGACGCCAAGACTCGCATCGACCGGCCCTTCCCGCCCCGCTAGGCTCGCTCAGGACGCAGGCGAGCATCGTGAAGGGAGCCCGGCATGGCCCTGGTCGTGGAGGAACTCGAGGCGGCGCTCGGAGCTGGCGAAGTGCTCTGCGGAGAGGCCGCCAAGGAAAAGGCTCACAGCCGTTGGACCCGGCTCGGCGCACCGCTGGCGATCGTTCGTCCGCGGACGACGCGAGAGGTGTCGCAGGTGCTGAGCATCGCCCACCGCCGCGGGCAGCCGGTGATTCCCTGGGGAGGACTGACCGGGCTGGTGGACGGCGCTTACGCCGACGGCGCCGTAGCGCTCTCGCTGGAGCGGATGCGCCGGATCGAGCGCGTCGACCCGGTCGAGCGAACCATGACCGTCGAGGCTGGCTGCACGCTGCAAGCGGCTTGCGAGGCGGCGGAGGCGGAGGGGCTGTTCCTGGCGATCGATCTCGGCGCGCGCGGCTCGGCCACCATCGGAGGCAACGTTTCCACCAACGCCGGCGGCAACCGGGTGCTGCGCTGGGGCATGACGCGCGAGAACGTGCTCGGCCTCGAGGTGGTGCTCGCCGACGGCCAAGTGGTCGGCAGTCTCAACACCCTTCTGAAGAACAACGCCGGCTACGACGTGAAGCACCTCTTCATCGGCGCCGAGGGCACCCTGGGCGTGGTGACCCGCGCCGTGCTGCGACTGCGGCCGCGGCCGATCAGCCAGAACACCGCCCTGGTCGCGGTGGAGCGGTTCGACCGCCTGCCGGCGCTGCTCGCCGGCGCGTCGTCAGGGCTGGGCGGCGTGCTCTCGGCCTTCGAAGTAATGTGGGCGGACTACTATGAGCTCGTCACCACGCCGCCGGCGCTGGGGCGCGCGCCGCTACCGCCGGGCCAGCCCTTCTACGTCCTGGTCGAGACCCTGGGCGGCGACCCGGCGGGCGACGCCGAGCGCTTCGAGCGGGTGCTGACGGGCCTGCTGGAACAGGAGGTGATCTGCGATGCGGCGATCGCCAAGTCGGACTCGGAACGCAAGGCGATCTGGGGGCTGCGCGACGACGTCGGCCAGGTGGCGCGCAACGGCCCGACCTTCGCCTTCGACGTCAGTCTCAGGATCGGCGACATGGAGGCCTACCTCGCCGAAGTGCGAGCCGCGCTCTTCGACCGCTGGGGCGAGAAGAGTTCGCTCGTGGTGTTCGGCCATCTGGGCGACGGCAACCTGCATGTGATCGCCGGCGTCGGCGAGCGGACGCCCGAAGTCCGCCACGCCGTCGAGACCCTGGTCTACGAGCCCTTGGCGCGCATCGGCGGCTCGATCTCGGCCGAGCACGGCATCGGGCTGCAGAAGCGCGAGTTCCTGCCGATGTCGCGCTCGCCGGCCGAACTCGCTCTGATGCGCCAGGTGAAGGCCGCCCTCGATCCGAAGAACATCCTCAATCCGGGCAAGGTCTTCGAGGTCGCGGCTTAAGCGGAACGGGGGCCGGGCGAGGGTCCCGTCCAGCCAAGCCTCCGCCCCTATTGATAACCCTCCGTCTGGACGACGAACTCGGCGTTCGCGCCGGAGCAACTCCAGCAGGTTATCAGTGTTCCCGCCCCATTTGCGTCGCTGGGCGACACCACCTTGGCGCGAAGCACGTCGCCCCATTGCTTGCTCGTGGTATATTGGCGGCTGGTGGCCGCGCCGTTCATCTTGGACGCAAACCCGCTGACCACCTGATCGCAGTCGTGGAACGAGCTCTGATCGGAGGCGACGCTTTCGCTGCTGTCTGGCTTCCAGGGTGGAAATTGATCGTCCATCTTCCTTACCTCTCTGACTGAGTAAAACGACTGGCCAAGACGCTACGGGACGTCCGCTCTCTAGCGCCTGAGAGGCGGTATTCTTCCGCCTCTGGGGATGTACATGTCTTCCAGACCCTTCTCCATGATGACAACGCCGCCATCGGGAAATATTGCGGCGCCGCGCACAGCGTTCGGGAGCACCGACACGGCGAAGCTGACAGCTTCGCACTGAATGTTGGTCATGGCGCAGTCAGTCAGGCGCCTTCCGGTTTCTACCGCCGGGAAGTTGTCGTTGACCTGACCGTGCTGGTATTCCGATATCGCGTGCTGAAAACAGTCGCTGCGGGCGACGTTGCAGGCATTGTCGCCGACGTAGGGCGTGATGACGCCGGTGGCGCCAGCGCTCCCCGGCGAGGGAGAGGGCGCGGACGCCGCCACGCCCGCGCTGCCCGAGGTCCACTGACCGCTGGTCCTGCCGCTTCCCGACGGAACCCGCGGCTGATCGGCGTTGTATTTGCGCAGTCGCTCGAAGGCCGACGGGCCCATCTCCACGGCGAGGAGGATCTCTTCCGCGTCGACGCCGGTCTTCAGCAGTCCCTCGGCCAGAAACAGACGATGGGCGTCGGCTTCCGGCTGCTCGAGCCGGTCGAGGCGGCTCAGCGCCAGGTGCATGGCGGCCAGAGCGTCGTCGCCCTGGCTCCAACTCTCCGCGGCCTTGCGAAGATGAGCGAGATCCGAGGCCGTCGGTCGGCGCATGTGGGCGGCCGCGA
>DATJRL010000391.1:0-7889 GCA_035504785.1 Caulobacteraceae bacterium | reverse complement strand
ATCGAGGCGCGCTTCTCCGGCGGGTGGAAAAAGCCGGCCGCGTCGAGCTCAGCCTCCAGATGCTCGTAGAGGCCGAGCATGTCGGCCTGCTCGGCCGGCGGCGCGCCCTCGACGAAGTTGGCGGGCGGGCCCGGCGCGTTCAGCACCCACCACTCGTAAGCGGTGACCGCGACGGCTTGGGCGAGGTTGAGCGAGCGGAACTTCGGATCGACGGGCACGGTGACGATGCCCTGGCACAGCGCGATGTCGTCGGTCTCCATGCCGGCGCGCTCGCCGCCGAAGACGAGGCCAACCTTCAGCCCCCGTGCGACCTCGCCCCGCAGCGTGGCGGCGGCCTCGCGCGGCGTCATCACCGGCAGCTGAGTCTCGCGTGGTCTGGCCGTGGTGGCGAGGGCGAGGCGCAGGTCCGCGATGGCGTCGTCGAGCCGTTCGAAGACGCGGGCGTTGTCGAGCGGCCAGTCGGCGCCCGAGGCGCTGGCCCAGGCGCGGGACTGCGGCCAGCCGTCGCGCGGCGCGACCAGACGCAGATCCTCGAGGCCGAAGTTGCCCATGACACGGGCCACGGCGCCGATGTTCTCGGCCAGCTGCGGCGCGCAGAGGACGACGGCGGGGGGGATGACGGCGGGGGCGGCGGGCGACACGGCCCTCCGCATAGGCGCTGGTTTGCCGCGCCGGCAACCCGCTTTCGGCCTCGCGCATCGGCTTTCCCGCGGTCCCGGAAGCTCCTATAGCGCTGGCCAAGCCGCGCCGCCCGACCGGCGCGAATCAACGACCTACCAGGACCCGGAGCCCTCAGGCCGCATGGCGAAGATCAAGGTGGCAAACCCCGTCGTCGACATCGACGGCGACGAGATGACCCGCATCATCTGGCAGTTGATCAAGGACAAGCTGATCCTGCCGTTCCTCGATATCCATCTCGACTACTACGACCTCGGCATCGAGCATCGCGACGCCACCGCCGACCAGGTGACCATCGACGCGGCCGAGGCGATCAAGCGCTGGGGCGTGGGGGTGAAGTGCGCGACCATCACGCCCGACGAAGCGCGCGTGAAGGAGTTCCACCTCAAGCACATGTGGAAGAGCCCGAACGGGACCATCCGCAACATCCTGGGCGGCGTGGTGTTCCGCGAGCCGATCATCTGCCGCAACGTCCCCCGGCTGATCCCGGGGTGGACCCAGCCGATCATCATCGGCCGTCACGCCTACGGCGACCAGTACCGCGCCACCGATTTCGTCGTCCCGGCCAAGGGCAAGATGACGATCAAGTGGGTGGGCGACGACGGCCAGGAAATCGAGCATGAGGTGTTCGCCTATCCGGGCGCGGGCGTGGCGATGGCCATGTACAACCTCGACGAGTCGATCGAGGAGTTCGCCCGCGCTTCACTGCGCTACGGGCTGGATCGCAAGTATCCGGTCTACCTCTCGACCAAGAACACCATCCTCAAGGCCTACGACGGGCGCTTCAAGGACATCTTCCAGCGCATCTTCGAGACCGAGTTCGCCGACCAGTACAAGACGGCGGCGATCACCTACGAGCACCGCCTGATCGACGACATGGTGGCCTCGGCGCTGAAGTGGTCCGGCGGCTTCGTCTGGGCCTGCAAGAACTACGACGGCGACGTGCAGTCCGACGAGGTGGCGCAGGGCTTCGGCTCGCTGGGCCTGATGACCTCGGTGTTGATGACGCCGGACGGCAAGACCGTCGAGGCCGAGGCCGCGCATGGCACGGTGACGCGCCATTTCCGCCAGCACCAGCGGGGCGAGGCGACCTCCACCAACTCCATCGCCTCCATCTTCGCCTGGACGCGGGGACTGAAGCATCGCGCCAAGCTCGACGACAACGCCGCGCTCGAACGCTTCGCCGAGACGCTGGAGAAGGTGTGCGTGGACACGGTGGAAGCGGGCTTCATGACCAAGGACCTCGCCCTGCTGGTCGGCGACTACCAGGGCTGGCTGACCACCGAGGGCTTCCTCGACAAGGTGGCCGAGAATTTGGAGAAGGCCCTGGCTTAGGCCAGACGCTTACGCCGATCATTTGTTCTTGATTTGTTCCAAACTTGGGCCGTAGTCTGGCAACCGTCGCGCGCGGCTATCTTCCCCCTCTGGGGGAAGCGTCGCGCTTGGCGCGACGCAGGGGGCCACCGCCATGTCTTACACACAGCCGCTTCACAGATCGGTGGAGCGAGCGCGGCTGCTGCGCAAGGAACTGACGCCGCCCGAGGCGAGACTCTGGATGGCTTTACGCCGGCGCGGCGTAGCCAACCTCCGCTTCCGTCGCCAGCACCCTATCGGTCCGTTCATCGTCGATTTCTTCTGCCCGAGCGCGCGGCTCGTTGTCGAAGTGGATGGCCAGATCCACACGCTCGAGAACAGTCCCATGCGCGACGACCGCCGTGATCTCTGGCTCGAGAACCACGGCCTTACCGTCCTGCGCATTCCTGCCATGTACGTGCGCGACAACCTGGATGCTGTGCTCCGGGAGATCGCTGCCGCGGCGGAGAGGGCGATGGCGAGGTAGCGTTTGAGGCCCCCTGCGTCGCCCATAGGGCGACGCTTCCCCCAGCGGGGGAAGAAGGGCGTCTGTGGCCCCCTGCGTCGCCCTTTGGGCGACGGTTCCCCCAGCGGGGGAAGAAAGGAGAACGACGATGATCGGATATGTCACCATCGGGGCGTCGGAGGTCGAGGCGGCGCTGCCGTTTTACGACGCGGTGCTGGGCGCCATCGACTACGAACGCAAGTCGTTCGACGGCGGCTGGGCCTTCTATGGGCCGAAGGGCGGCGAGGGCAATGTCGGGCTCTGCAAGCCGTTCGACGGCCAGCCGGCGCGCGGCGGCAACGGCGTCATGATCGCCTTCGTCGCGCCCTCGCAGGACGCGGTGCGGGCCGCTCACGCCGCCGGGTTGAAGAGCGGCGGGACCGATGAAGGCGGCCCCGGCTATCGGCCGCCGGACGGGACGAGCTTCTACGGGGCCTATCTGCGGGACGCCACCGGCAACAAGCTCTGCGTCTTCCACCCGGGCTGACATCCCAGGAACGACCAAGCGCATCGACTCAGCCGCGATAGGGCCGGGTCTTGCCCAACTGCGCCAGATCCCAGTCCATGCCGTAGGCCAGGTCCGAACCCTCGGCGAGCCGGTCCTCCAGCACCCGCCAGGTCCCGGCAAGGATGCCGCCCAGCCAAAGCCCGTCCAGCGAGCCCAGTTCCGCGTCGCTGAGCGAGGCGCGCTCGAGATAGCCGTCCACGACGGCGTCGTGATAGCCGCGGCGGGCGTAGGCCACATCCGCCGCGCGCACGTCAACGTGCGCCAGTTCGAAATCCAGCAGACCGACCAGCCGCCCTCCGCGCAGGCGGATATTCCAGGGGGCGAAGTCGCCCTGGACGACGATGCGTGGCGCGCCGGCGAACAACGAGGGCAGATCGCGAGCATGCAGCGCATCGGCCGCGTCCGCGAAGCGCCGCGCCAGCCGCGGGTCGACGCCCATCAGGGCGTCCAGAAGCTCGCGCCGCCGGGCGGCCCCGCCGGCCATCGGCAAGGCGCCGTGGACCGTTTCGCAGGAACCCGGTCGCTGCGGCGGGGGCGGCAGATCGGCCACCGCGGCGTGGTAGTCGGCCAGGTGGCGGCCGAGTTCGCGATAGCGTCCTTCGTCCACGGCCCCGACGCCGAGGGCGCGCCCGGCGAGGAACGGCATCAGTATGTGCAGCGCGCCATCGACGCGCCTGGGCGGACCGAGCGGCGCCGCCACCGGCAGGCCGAGCGCGGCGAGGCGCGTCACCAACTCGATCTCCCAGAGGGAATCGGCGGCGCCGCGCCAGGTCCCGAAGCGGCGAAGCACGTAGCGGCTGCGGCCCGCGCGGACCAGCCAGTGGGCGTTGTAGCGCCGGCGGATCAGGCGGATAGCGTCGGGCTCGACCCCGAAGCCGCGGACGATGCTGGCGAGCGGCGTGCTCAGGCCGCGAGCGCCGCCCTCACCGCCGCGACGCCCTCCGCGGCCTTGGCCCCGTTAGGGGCGCCGCCCTGGGCGAAGTCCGGCTTGCCGCCCGCCCCCTGCCCGCCCATCGCCGCCACGGCCACGCGCGCCAGGTCGACGGCGTTGAACCTGGCCTGGGCCGAGCCGGTGACCACCACGGTGTTGGCGACCTTGCCGTCCAGCACCCCGTTGAGGACGATGACGCCGTCCGGCAGCTGCTTCTTGAACGTCTCGGCGATGGGCCTGAGGTCCTTGCCGCCGACGCCGTCGAGCACCCGGCCGATGAACTTCACCCCGCCGACGTCCTCGACCTCCGCCGAGGCGCCGCCGGAGCCGCGGCCGACCGCCAGCTGGCGCTTGGCCTCGGAGAGGTCGCGCTCCAGTTTGCGGGCCTGCGCCTGCAGCGCCTCGACCCGGGCCGGCACCTCGGAGACCGGGGTCTTGAACTGGTCGGCCAGGCCCTTGGCGACCGCCGCCTGCTCCAGCAGCCAGCGCCGCGCCGGTTCACCGGTCAGCGCCTCGATGCGACGCACCCCCGCGGCGATGCCCTGCTCCTGGACGATCTTGAAGAGCGCAATGTCGCCGGTGCGCGCCACGTGGGTGCCGCCGCAGAGTTCCACCGAGTAGGCGCCGTCGTTGGCCAGCGAGCGTCCCAAGGTGAGGACGCGGACCTTGTCGCCGTACTTCTCGCCGAACAGGGCCACAGCGCCGGCGTCGATTGCGGCCCGCGGCGCCATCTCCTCGGTCAGGGCCGGCAGGTTCTGGCGAATCACCGCGTTCACTTCGGCCTCGATGCGGTCGATCTCGTCGGGGGTGAGCGGCGCGCCATGGCTGAAGTCGAAGCGCATGCGCTCGCCGTCGACCATCTGGCCCTTCTGGGCCACGTGGGGACCGAGCACGTGCTTCAACGCGGCGTGCGCCAAATGCGCGGCGGAGTGGTTGAGCCGGGTGCGCGCGCGGCGGTCGGGGTCGACGGCAAGGCGCACGCCTGCGCCGACGGCCAACTCGCCTTCCAGGATCTTGACCACATGGGCGTGCAGGTCGCCGGCCTCCTTCTGCACGTCCAGCACCTCGGCGCGGCCGCCCGGCCAGTCGATCTCGCCGCGGTCGCCGGCCTGGCCGCCGCTCTCGGCGTAGAAGGGCGTGCGGTCGACGAGCAGGCTGACCGTCTCGCCGACGCCCGCGCGCTCAACCTCGGCGCCGTCCTTGACCAGCGCCAGCACCTGGCCGGTGGTCGTGAGCTCCTCGTAGCCGCGGAACACGCTGGGGCCGAACCGTTCGCGCAAGGCCAGCCACACCGCGCCCTCCGCCTGCTGGCCGGAGCCCGACCACGCCTCGCGGGCCCGCCGGCGCTGGGCGGCCATGGCGGTGTCGAATCCGGCGGTGTCGACCTCGATGCCCTTGGCGCGCAGGGCGTCCTGGGTGAGATCGAGCGGAAAGCCGTAGGTGTCGTAGAGCTTGAAGGCGATCTCGCCCGGCAGCGTGGCGCGGGCGGCGAGGCCCGCGGTCGCCTCGTCGAGCAGCGCCATGCCGCGGCCGAGAGTGGCGCGGAAGCGCACCTCCTCCTGGCGCAGCGTTTCGGCGATGACCGGCTCGGCGCGGCGCAGTTCCGGATAGGCCTCGCCCATCTCGGCGACGAGGGTCGGGACGAGGCGGTGCATCAACGGCTCGGCGGCGCCGAGCAGATGGGCGTGGCGCATGGCGCGTCGCATGATGCGGCGGACCACGTAGCCCCGGCCCTCGTTGGACGGACCGACGCCGTCGGCGATCAGGAAACCGGTGGAGCGCAGGTGGTCGACGATGACCTGGTGCGAGAACTTCGCCTCCCCGGTCGCGGGAACGCCGGTCGCCGCCTCGCTCGCCGCGATCAGGGCGCGGAAGAGGTCGATGTCGTAGTTGGAATGGACGCCCTGCAGCACGGTGGTGGTGCGCTCCAGGCCCATGCCGGTGTCGATCTGCGGCTTGGGCAGGTCGCGGCGCGAGCCGTCGGCGAACTGCTCCCACTGCATGAACACCAGGTTCCAGATCTCGACGAAGCGGTCGCCGTCCTCGTCGGGACTGCCGGGCGGGCCGCCGGGCACCGCCTCGCCATGGTCGTAGAAGATCTCGGTGTTGGTCCCGCAGGGGCCGGTGTCGCCCATCGACCAGAAGTTCTCTTCCAGGCGGACGATCTGGCCCTCGGAGGCGCCGGCGATCTTCTTCCAGAGCGCCGCGGCGTCTTCGTCCTGCGGGTGGATCGAGAAGGTCAAACGATCGAGGGGCAGGCCGAGCTCGCGGGAGATGAAGGTCCAGGCGAGTTCAATCGCGCCTTCCTTGAAGTAGTCGCCGAAGGAGAAGTTCCCCAGCATTTCGAAGAAGGTCTGGTGGCGCCCGGTGTAGCCGACGTTGTCGAGGTCGTTGTGCTTGCCGCCGGCGCGCACGCACTTCTGCGACGACGCGGCCTTGGGGGACGGCGGCGTTTCGGCGCCGGTGAAGATGTTCTTGAACGGCACCATGCCGGCGTTGACGAACAGCAACGTCGGATCGCTCTGCGGCACCAGCGGGGCCGACGGGATGACCTGGTGGTCGTTGCCGGCGAAGTAGCCGAGGAAGTGGCTGCGTAGGTCGTTGAGACTGGGCATGGGGTCCGGGACGGAAGCTGCGGCGGGGCTCTAGCACCCGCGGCGGCGCCTGGGGAAGCGCGAGCGGGCCGCCGCGCCGGTTGGTCGTCGTGGGTGCGCCGGGCGCGACAGCGGCGCCGCGAGCGGCGACAATAGCGGCATGCCATCGCCCGAACGCGCCCGTCTCGTGGTCCGACTGACGCCGAAAGGCGGGCGGGACGCGGTGGAAGGCTGGACGCGCGGCGTCCACGGCGAGCGCCAGCTCAAGGCCCGGGTGTCGGCGCCGCCAACCGACGGCGCGGCCAACGCGGCGCTGGTGCGGCTGATCGCCAAGGCGCTCGGCTGTCCGAGGTCGGCGGTGCGCATCGCGTCCGGCGCCCAGTCTCGGGTGAAGCGTCTGGAGATCGAGGGGTCGAGCGCCGATGACCTGCTCAGGGCGTTCGGACCGCCGGATTGAGGGCCCAGTCCCCGGACCGCGCGGGCGGCGGACTTCGCTGCGGCCGGTCCGCGGGCGCGACGACGTCGCGGGCAAGGAGTGCGAGCGGCGGCCCCGACAGCGGGGAGGGTCTCCGGCGCGTTGGGGCCGGCCGGCCTGGCGAAAACCGACCGTCGCAGATATCGGAGACCGAAGCCGAAGCCGCCGCTCGCAAACTGGATCGGGCCGTTCGTGGCCCGGTCGAACTAGAGGGAGCCGTCCTCGTCGTCGGTGTCGGTTGGGCCGACCAGCAGCTCTTCCTCGATCTTGTCGCCGGCGCCCCGGACCGCGCGCTCGATCTCGGCGGCCACGTCGGGGTTGGACTTCAGGAACTCGCGCACGTTGTCCCGCCCCTGTCCGATCCGCTCCGAGCCGAACGAGAACCACGAGCCCGCCTTCTCGATCACCCCAGCCTTGACGCCGAGGTCGATGATCTCGCCGAGCTTGGAGATCCCCTCGCCGTACATGATGTCGAATTCCACCTCGCGGAACGGCGGGGCGACCTTGTTCTTCACCACCTTGACGCGGACGTTGTTGCCGATGATCTCGTCGCGCGCCTTCACCGAGCCGGTGCGGCGAATATCGAGACGGACCGAAGCATAGAATTTCAGCGCGTTGCCGCCCGTCGTAGTCTCGGGGCTGCCGTACATGACGCCGATCTTCATGCGGATCTGGTTGATGAAGATCACCAGGGTCTTGGCCTTGGAGATCGACGCCGTGAGCTTGCGCAGCGCCTGGCTCATCAGGCGCGCCTGCAGACCGGGGAGCTGGTCGCCCATCTCACCCTCGATCTCGGCCCGGGGCGTCAGCGCCGCCACGGAATCGATCACGATGATGTCCACCGC
>DATJRL010000390.1:0-9246 GCA_035504785.1 Caulobacteraceae bacterium | reverse complement strand
CGCCTTCACCTCGGTGCCGGTGAGGGTCAGGCCCGCCTCGAGCGTCTCATCGAGGAAGTAGTCGAACCGCGCGCGCCGATTCTCGGCGATCAGCTTGGTCACGGGCGTCTCTCGCAAGGGACCTGTTGCGCAATTCGACGAGGTCGCCCTGAAAGCTCCCTTCCCCCTCGCGGGGAAGGGTTGGGGATGGGGGTGAAAGCTCGGTAGCCGTTGGTTCGGCTCGAGACTCTTGGGTCTGGACGGCAGGCAGTCGTGCTAGCACCCCCACCCCCGACCCCTCCCCGCAAGGGGGAGGGGGGTTTTGCAACACGCCCGCAAGGGGAGAAGGCTTCCTCCGGGCTCAATTCAGCACCCCGGCTTCGCGCATCGCGGCCAGGATCGCCGGCTTCACCGCGTCGGCGCAGGGAGCGATGGGCAGGCGCACTTCGTCGGAGCAGAGGCCGAGCTGCGCCAGTGCGAACTTGGTGGGCGCGGGCGAGGCGTCGAGGAAGAGGCCCTTGTGAAGGCGGATCAGCCGGTCCTGCCAGGCGAGCGCCGTCTCCCAGTCCCCGGAGAGCGCCGCGTCGAAGAAGGCCGCGCAGGCCTCCGGCGCGACGTTGGCGGTGACCGAGATGCAGCCGTGGCCGCCGTGGGCGATGTAGCCGAGCGCGGTCGGGTCGTCGCCGGAGAGCATCCGCCAGTCGGCGCCGCAAGTGAGCCGCTGCAGGCTGATGCGGGAAAGATCGCCGGTGGCGTCCTTGATGCCGACCACGTGCGGCAGCCTGGCGAGTCGCTCCACCAGCTCGTTGGAGAGATCGACGATGGTCCGCGAGGGCACGTTGTAGACCACGATCGGGATGTCGACCGCCGCGTCCATCGCCGCGAAGTGCCGGTAGACGCCCTCCTGGCTCGGGCGGTTGTAGTAGCCGGTGACGGCCAGCACCGCGTCGGCGCCGATCTCCTTGGCGTGGCGGGCGAGTTCGATGGCCTCCGAGGTGGAGTTGGAGCCGGCGCCGGCGATCACCGGCACGCGGCCGCGCGCCGTCTGCACGCACAGCTCCACCACCCGCCGATGCTCGTCGTGACTCAGCGTCGCGGTCTCGCCGGTGGTGCCGACCGGGACCAGGCCATGGACGCCGGCCGCGACCTGGCGCTCGACCAGATCGACGAAGGCGGCTTCGTCCAGGAGGCCGCGACGAAAGGGCGTCACCAGCGCCGTGAAAACGCCGCGGAATCGGATGTTAGGCATGAGGCGTGCAAGAAGCCGTGAATTCACCGCCCTTTAACCCGGCGGTATGGGAGAGCGAAAGAATATGTTTGACCTGGTTCGGGTCGCAACCCGCGCCCAGACAGGCAAGACTCCGAAGCATGCGATTCGGGGTCGCAAGGCGAACGGAGGCCGGGTGGCTTTCAAACTGAATTTGCGCCGGGCGCTGCTCGGCGGCGCGCTTGCCGCCGCGCTCGGCGGCGTGGTCCTCGCCGGCGACCAGGCCGCGGTCGAGGCGCAGACGCCGCAATATGCGGTGCAGACGCCGCTCAGCGACGCCGACGCCCGCCTGCTGGGTCGTGCGCTGGAAGGCGCTCGCCTGGGCGATCCGGCGCCGATTCGCAATGCGCTGACCCAGCTCTCCGACCCGCTGGCCCGCAAGGTGGCGCTCTGGGCGCTGATCGACACCGATCCCAGCGGCATGAGCTACGCCGAACTCGACGCCGCGCGCCGCGATCTCGCCGGCTGGCCGGGCGCCGCGCGCCGCGTCGCCGCCACCGAGCGGGTGATCGAAGGCGGCGGCGTCTCGCCGCGCGCCACGATCGACTGGTTCGCCGGGGCGGAGCCCGAGACGCCGGAAGGGGCGATGGCGCTCGCGGCGGCGTACCAAGCCACCGGGCAGCAGCCGAAGGCGGCCGAGGTGATCCGCCACATCTGGCGCACCCGGGCGTTCGACGCGCCCGTCCAGGAACTGATGCTGACGCGCTTCGGGGCGCTGCTCACCGCCGACGATCACGCGGCGCGCGAGGACATGCTGCTCTACGGGGCGCAGGGCCCCGCCGCGCATGACCTGCTGCCGCTGCTCGCCGACGACCAGCGGGCGCTGGCCCTGGCGCGGATGGCGATTCGCGACGGATCGTCGGACGCCTCGTCGCTGGTCGCCGCGCTGCCGGCCTCGGTGCGGGGTGCGCCCGGCGTCGGCTACGAGGAGGCGTTGAGCGCCTACGAGCACGGCGACGAGGCCGGCGCGCTGGCGCTCATCCCGCAATTGCCCACGGCCATCCCGGACCCCGAGGCGCAGACCCGGATGTGGAAGCTGCGCAAGGAGCTGGTGGTCACGGCGCTGAAGGCGGGCGATTCGCGCGCCGCCTACCGGGCGGCGGCGGACAGCGGCGTCGACAACGGCAAGGACGGCGCCGAGGCCGAGTTCTACGCCGGCTGGATCGCCCTCGACCGCCTGAAGAACCCACAGCTGGCCGACCAGCACTTCGCCAAGCTGCAGGCGATCGGCGTCTCCCCGATCACGGTCAGCCGCGCCCTCTACTGGCGCGGAAAGGCCGCGGAAGCCGCCGGCGACGAGGTCTCCGCGCATCTCTTCTATGGCGAAGCGGCCAATTATCAGACCGCGTTCTATGGCCAGCTCGCGGCCGCGAAGGCCGGGCTCACGGAGATCAGCCTGGGCAAGGACCCGCAGATCACCGCCGCCGACCGCGCGCGCTTCGAGGACCGCTCGGAGATCCGCGCGGCCCGCATGCTGGGCGACATCGGCGCCAAGGACACGTTCCGCAGCTTCGTCCAGTCGCTGGCGACCACCCTCCCCGACGCCGGCGAAGCGGCGCAGCTGGTCGACCTGGCGCGCGCCTACGGCGAGCAGGAGCTGTCGATGAAGGTGGTGCGCACGGCCGCCCAGCACGGCTTCGTCCTGCCCGAGCGCGGCTATCCGCTGCGTGAACCGACGTCCGTCGATGGCGGCGCGGAGACGGCGCTCGTGCTCGGCATCACCCGCGAGGAAAGCGGCTTCGACCCGCATGTCCGCTCCGGGCCGGGCGCCACCGGCATGATGCAGCTGATGCCGGGCACCGCCAGCGTGCTCGCCCGCCGGCTCGGCTACGCCTACAGCCTGAGCAAGCTCGAGGACGCCGACTTCAACATGCAGCTGGGCTCGGCCTACCTCGGCCAGCTCGTCGACCGCTTCAGCGGCTCCTACGTGATGGCCGCCGCGGCCTACAACGCCGGCCCGGGCCGGCCGGCGGAATGGACGGCCTTCTGCGGCGACCCGCGCTCCACCTCGACCGACCCGGCCGACTACATCGAGTGCATCCCGTTCTCCGAGACCCGCAACTACGTGATGCGGGTGCTGGAGGCGACCGAGGTCTACCGCGCTCGCCTGAACGGCGGGACCGCGCCCAACCGCCTGGCCGCCGACCTGAAGCGCGGCGCCTACGGCTACGGCGTCCCCTCGCCCGCCCTCACCGCGGCGACGCTGGAAGTATCGGGTCGGTAGATACGGGCCCACTTTTCCGTCACCCCGGACGGCCTGCGAGGCCGAGCCGGGGCCGGACCTTCCGGTTCCCAGACGACATCCAACTGGGTGGCGGCGCGTCCGGCCCCGGATCAGCGCCGCCGCTGGCGGCTCGTCCGGGGTGACGGGAGTGGTTGCCCCCTATAATCGAGACCCCGTAGCGCCTACCCGCGTCGCGGTCAGCGTCAGGCCGGCGGATGTCGGGACGAGCGCGCCGTGCAGGGCGAACACCTCGGCCAGGATCTCGGGCGACAGCGCGTCCGCCGGCGGCGCCAGGGCGCGCAGGCGCCCGCCGTGCAGCACCGCGATACGATCGCAGGCGCGGGCGGCCAGGGTCAGGTCGTGCAGGGTGACGATGACGGCGGCGCCGGCCCCGGCGCGGGCGCGCAGTCGCTCCAGGATCAGGAACTGGGCTTCAGGATCGAGGCCCGCCGCCGGCTCGTCGGCGATCAGCACGCCGGCGCGCGTGGCCAACAACCGCGCCAGCAGCACCCGCGCCCGTTCGCCGCCGGACATGTCGAGCACGCCGCGATCCGCGAGTGCGCCGACCTCGAGTTCGGTCAGGCAGCTCTCCGCCAGCGCCAGCGCCTCGTCGGCCGCTCGGTCCGGCGCGCCCAGCGCCGCGATGTCGCGCGCCGGCATGTTCCACGCGACGCGCCGCTCCTGCGGAAGGTAGCCGACCAGGCGCGCGCGCTCGGCCTCGCCGCGATGGGCGAGCTCCCGCCCGTCCAGCCGCACATCGCCCCGCTGTCGCCGGTGCAGGCCCAGCGCCGCGCGGAGCAGCGAGGTCTTGCCGGCGCCGTTCGGCCCGACGACGCCCAGCACCTCGCCGGCCTGGAGGCTGAGCGAGACGCCATCGACGATCGTCCGGCCGCGCTCGACGACGGTCAGGTCGACGATCTCCAGCCGGGTGGTCATGCCCGCCAGCTCCGGGCCGCGCGCCACGCCACCAGGGCGAACAGCGGCGCGCCGAACAGCGCCGTCACCACGCCCAGGCGCAGCTCCTCCTCACTGGGGATCAGGCGCGCGAGGAGGTCGGCGAGCGTCAGCAGGATCGCGCCGGCCAGTGCGGATGGCGCGAGCGTCCGCGCGGGGTCGTCGTTCACCGAGCCTCGGACCAGGTGCGGCGCCGCCAGCCCGACGAACGCGATGATCCCGGCCAGCGCCACCGAGGCGCCGGTGAGCAGGGCCGCGCCGGCGATCGCCGCCACGCGCAGCCGCGCCATCGGCAGGCCCGAGAGCGCGGCGCTCTCCTCGCCCAGCGTCAGCATCCTGAGCCCGCCCGCCGCGTAGGCGCACAGCGCCGCGCCGAGCGCCATCGGGATCAGCTCGGGCGCCATGTCCGACCAGTCGCGGTTGTCCACCGAGCCCTGCAGCCAGGCCTGCACCTCGGCGATGGTGATGGGCGACGGCGACAGGTTGAAGATCAGCGCGGTCATGGCCCCGCCGAGCGCTGCGAGGGCGACGCCGAACAGGATCAGCGTCTCGGGCTCGCGGAACCGCGCCGCGATCACCGCGATCACCGCGCCCGCGGCCAGGGCGCCGGCCAGCGCCGCCGTCTCCACCGCGCCCGGCGCGGCGGCCGCGCCGGTGGCGATGACCAGCGCCGCCGCGCTCGCCGACCAGGCCGAGACGCCGAGCACGCCGGGTTCGGCCAGCGGATTGCGCAGCAGCCCCTGCATCACCGCGCCGGCCAGGCCGAGCGCGCCGCCCACCAGCGCCGCGCAGACCGCCCGCGGGGCGCGGATGCCGAGCAGGATCTCCCGCACCGGCGAGGCGGGCCGGGCCAGGGCGTCAGCGTATTGCGCCAGGCTCAGCGCCGTCTCCCCTAACGCCACCGACACGGCGAGCGCGGCCAGCAGCAGCACGGCGAGGACCAGAATCGGGCGCATCGCCTCAGTGATGCGGCGCCTGCCTCGCCTGCGCCAGGGTCAAGCTTCCCGTCGCCGCCGACCAGGACGGGCAGCCGAGCACGCGTCCCGGCAGCGAGGCGATCGCGCGCCGCGCCGCCAGACCCTTGAGGTAGCCGTTGCCGGCGATGGTCCAGCGCTGCCGGCCCGCGGCGAGGTCGCGGAAGAAGCCCAGCACCAGCGCGCTCGGCGGATCCAGCACCAGCGACTCCAGCGACACCGGCGCATAGCCGGGCGCCGGGGAGGCGGTGACCAGTCCCGCGGCGGCCATCATCGCGCCGACCAGGGTGTTCGCGCCGCCGGTGAAGCCATAGGGCGTCAGATAGAGCGCGCGGGCGCCGCCCCAGGCGCCTTGGCTTTGGCGCAGCTCGGCGTCCATCCGGGCGATCAACGCCGCGCCGGCCGCAGGCTCGCCCAGCGCCGCCGCCACCTTGCGGATGTTGGCGCGGATGCCGGCGAAGTCGTGGGCGTCGTCGATCTGCACGACGGTGACGCCGTAGCGACGCAACGCCCGTGGCAGCCGCGCTTCCTGGGTCCAGTAGACGACCGCCACTGTCGGCCGGGCGCCCAGGGCCGACTCCAGGGTCGCCCTGCGCTCGGGCAGGCCCTGGGCGCGGTCTCGCTCGTAGGAATCCGCGTTCAGCGCGCGCTTCGACAGGCCGACGATCTCGCCCCGCGGCGCCAGCGCCAGCACGTACTGGTCGGCGCACTGGTCGAGCGACAACACCCTGGGCGCGGCGGCGGCGTGGCCGGCGCAGGCCAGGGCGGCCGCGATGGCGAAGGCCAAACACGCCACTCCGTCACCCCGGACGGCCTGCAAGGCCGAGCCGGGGCCAGACCATCCGGTTCCCAGGCGACTTCCAGCTTGGCGGCGGCGCTTCCGGCCCCGGATCGGCGCCGCCGCTGGCGGCTTGTCCGGGGTGACGGAATCGCAGCGACGCCGCCTCATGCGCAAGGTCCTACTCGGCGACGAGGCCGTGCAGCAGGCCTTCGACGGTGACCCGGCCGAGTTCGCCCTCGGGGCCCCAGTCGGTGTTGGGCTGGGTGATCATCAGGGTCACCACCCCGTGGCAGGCGGCCCAGAGCGCCCGGGCGGCGCAGTCGGCGTCGGCGATCTTCAGCTGTCCCGCCGCCAGGATCTCGCGCACGACGCCGGAGTAGCAGGCGTAGCACTGCGAGCTGATCTCGGCCGTCGCCCGGCGCGTCGGCGTATCGCCGCCCCGCAGCGGCGCGCAGAACACCAGCCGATAGGCGTTGGGGTGCTCCAACCCCTTCCGCACATAGGCTTCGAGCATCAGCCGCACGCGGGTGACGGCGTCGGTGGGCCGGGCGGCGATCTCGCTGTTCTGCTCGAGCAGCGCCTGCATCGCCTGCAGGCAGATTTCGTGCAGGATCTCATCCTTGTCGCGGAAGTGCATGTAGAGCGCGGTGGACGAGACGCCGACCTCGTCGGCGATCTTGCGGATCGTGGCGCCCTCGTAGCCGTCCGCGACGAAGATGCGTTCCGCCGCTTCCAGGATCTCCGCCCGGCGCAGGTGCCCGTCGCCCTTGGCCTTGCGCGCGGAACGGGCCGGTTTGACGAGAACTGTTTCCAAAGCTCGGCCCTGTTTCACTGTTAACGTAGATCACTAAACGGGAATCTTACCCAGGGGGCAAGCGTCGCGCGGTCTGGAGCCCCTCTTCGCGACCCGCTAGAGCTTGGCCGATGACGACCGTCCTCGCTCCCCGCATCGCCGACGCGCCGCTGGCGCTGCGAACCGGACCGTGGGCGGACTATGGGCTGCTGGACTCCGGCGGCGGCCGCAAGCTGGAGCGCTACGGCCCCTACCGGGTGATCCGGCCCGAGCCGCAGTGCCTCTGGTCGCCTTCTCGGCCCGGCAGGCTCTGGGACGGCGCGGACGCGGTGTTCGACCCCGAAGGCGAGGAGGACGACGGCCGCTGGCGCTTCGCCGGCGCCCCGCTGGCGCCTTTGCCGCTCGCCTGGCGCGAGGTGCGGTTCATCGGGCGCTTCACCTCGTTCCGGCACCTGGCGTTCTTTCCCGAGCAGGCGGCGAACTGGGCCTGGCTCGACGAGCGGGTGCGCGCATCAGGAAAGCCGCTCAAGATACTGAACCTCTTCGGGTATACGGGTCTCGCGAGCCTCGTCTGCGCCGCCGCCGGAGCGCAGGTGACCCACGTCGACGCCTCCAAGCGCAGCGTGTCCTGGGCGCGGGAGAACGCCCAGGCGTCCGGCCTCGCCGACCGGCCGCTGCGCTGGCTCACCGAGGACGCCCGCAAATGGGTGCAGCGCGAGGTGCGCCGCGGGTCGCGTTACGACGGGATCATCCTCGATCCGCCCAAGTACGGGCGCGGCCCGGGCGGCGAGGTTTGGCGGCTGCTGGACGACCTGCCGGAGTTGCTGGCCGGCTGCGCGGCGCTGCTCGGCGAGGAGGCCTCGTTCCTGCTGCTCAACGCCTACGCCGAGCGCCTGTCGGGCCTGGCGCTGGCGGGCCTCACCGCGGAGGTGCTGGCGGGGCGCGGCGGCGCGATCGACTGGGGCGAGCTGGCGCTGATGGAGGAAGCGGGCGAGCGCGGCGTCGGCGTCTCGTTCTTCGCCCGCTGGAGCGCCCCACGACCGAGCGCCAAGTCATGAGCCGTCAGGTCACCTCGCTGACCAACCCGACCGTCAAGGCGGCGCGGGCGCTGCACATGCGCAAGGCCCGCGAGGAGACGGGCCAGTTCCTCGCCGAGGGGCTGAAGATCGTCGCCGAGGCCGTGGAGCTCGGCCGCGCGCCCCGCACCTTGCTGTTCAGCCCCGAGGCCGGCGCGCACCCGCTGCTGCGTCGCGCCGTCGCCGCCGCGGAAGGCGCGGGCGGCGAGGCGATCGGGGTCAGCCGCGACATCCTCGCCAAGATCAGCCGTCGCGATAATCCGCAGACGGTGCTGGCGGTGTTCGATCAGGCCTTCACGCCGCTGGGCGAGCTGCGGCCCAACGCCGCGCGCTGCTGGGTCGCCCTCCAGGCGGTGCGCGACCCCGGCAACCTGGGCGCGGTGATCCGCACCGCCGACGCGGCCGGCTGCGGCGGCGTCATCCTGGTCGGCGACTGCTGCGATCCCTACTCCGTCGAGGCGGTGCGGGCGACGATGGGCTCGGTGTTCGCGGTGAAGATCGCCAAGGCCGGCGTGGAGGAGTTCGTCGCCTGGCGCCGGGCCTGGCCGGGCTCGGTGGTCGGAACCCTGCTCACCGCCGCGACCGACTTCCGCGCCGCGACCTACTCGGCCCCGAGCCTGATCCTGATGGGCAACGAACAGGCCGGCCTGCCGCCGGAACTCGCGGCCATCTGCGACGTGGTGGTGAAGATCCCGATGCGCGGGAGGGCGGACAGCCTCAACCTCGCGGTGGCGACGGGGATCATGATCTACGCGGCGACGGGCGACTGAGGCAGTCTCGGACCCCGACACAGGCAAGCCGGCCACCCGCAACAAGCCGACGTTCGGAAGGGCAGAGTCGGGGGGATTCCGGACGTTGCGCGCAACTGGACGGAGCCCTAAGCTCAACCACAGGGCGGCACGCGCCGATGTCTTTGCATCTCTGCTAGGTGACTGGGGTCCGTTCTGGGTCGTTCGTCCTCGGCCGCAGCGAATATCTCTTGGCCTTGGTTAGAGGGGCTGACGTGGACCCGATCCGATACAATCTGGCGCGGTTTGTGAAGCTTACCTGGCCAACCTGTCTTGCATTGGTAGCCATGGCGGCTGTCATCTCGGCATGCAGCGACCGCCCCCACAACAACGACGACGTGAATGCAGTCATTGGGTTGGAGGAGGCGAAGGGCGAGGCGAGCGGTCTTGGCCTTCTCGCGCTCCGAAAC
>DATJRL010000389.1:0-11231 GCA_035504785.1 Caulobacteraceae bacterium | reverse complement strand
GCCGACCTCGACGTGCATCATGAGCGGGCGGCGTCGAGAGGGGCGATCTCGAAGCGCAGGATCGGCCCGTTCCAGTCGTCGTTGTCGAAGTCCAGTTCCTTGACCGAACCGGGAACCGCGCAGGCGCTGACCACGCGACGCCAGAACGCCAGCGCGCCGATGTTCTTTCTCATGACCGCCGCCTCCCACTTGCCGGGCGAACCGCGGAACAGTCGCTCGGCCGCCTCGCGACCGACGCCGGTGGTGCGATGCTTGCGCACCACGAAGAACTCGGCCACCGAGTGGTCGGTCGGCAGTCCCGAGTGCGGGTCGTCGTTGATCAGCGCGAAGCCCACCGGCGCGTCGGCGATCTCCAGCAGAAACGCGCGCCAGCCGGCGCGCTCGAAGAACGACGCCAGAGGGAAGTACTCGCCGAAGCGGCCGCTGGGCAGGAGTTCGCCCTGCATCTCTCCCGCCCACAGCTCCGAGAAGTCATAGACGTAGAACTGGATGAGGTTCCGCAGCGTCGGAATGTCGGCCGTCGTCGCCGGGATGATCCGCAGGCCGACCTCGCTCATTCGCCGCCCTCCATCGCCGCTTCGCGCGCCTTCAGCCAGCGCCGCGCCAGCCACGCCGAAACCACCCAGATCGCCAGCGTCAGAATCAGCAGACCGAACTGCACCAGGCCGCCGCCGTTCATCGCCGCCATCACCGAGCCGCCCGCGAAGGCGGTGAGCAGGATCTTCGGCACGATACCGACCGCGGTGCCAAGCGCGAAATCGCGGCGCGAGACCCGCGCCACGCCGGCGGCCATGTTGACCACGATGAACGGCGCGGCCGGGACCAGCCGGATAATCAGGCTGGCCATGAAGCCGTTCTGGCCGATCAGCGCCATGAAGCGATCGACGCCGCGCGAGCCCAGATCGCGGATCAGGCCGCCGCCGAACGCCCGGCCGAGTTCGAAGCCGATCAGCGCCGAGACGAAGGTGCCGATCCAGGCATAGAGCGAGCCCTGCCACGGCCCGAACACCACCGCCGCGGCGGCGATCATCACCACCTGGGGCGCGCCCAGGAACGCCAGCGCCGCGAACGCCGCGACCGACACCGGCAGCGACCACGGTCCCTGCGCCAGCGCCAGCCATCGCTCGACCCCCGCCTTGCCCGTCAGCCCCAGCGCCGGCGCTCCGATAAGGAACACCACCCCGACGCCCCCGAACAGCACGAAGGCCACGACCACGGAGCGCCAGGCCTTGGCGTCCATGTTGGTGAGGAAGGAAATGAGACGACGCACGAAACGGGGCTTAGCGAAGCTCCCCCTCGCCGTCACCCCGGGCGGAGCGCGGTTGCGCGTAGACCCGGGGCCGGACGCGCCGTGACCGAGCTGGAATTCGTCTAGGCAGCGGCCTGTCCGGCCCCGGCTCTGCGCCGCGCCGCGACGCCGGCCGGGGTGACGGAGTAGCTACAAATCCCCCTGGCCCCTTGGCACGTCGGCCAGGGCTGGGCTGGCTTCGGCGATGTCGAAAGCCGCCAGGATGCGGTCGAAGCGGGCCGCGACGCCGGCTTTCGAGGCCGGGTGGGTGAAGACGTAGAGCTCGCCCGCCTTGACCGCCTCCACCACCCGGCGGCCCACCGGCTCGACCGGAATGCCGGAGAGGACCCGCGACGGCGGCGCGTCGGGCGGCGGCGCGGCGCGCTGGTCCGGGCCGTAGGCGGCGGGGCGGTTGCGGCGGCTTTCGTTGATGCGGGTCTTCACGAAGCCGGGGCAAAGCACGGAGACGCCGATGTTCCTGGGCGCCAGTTGCTGCGCCCAGCCCTCGCTCATAGCCACCACCGCGAACTTGGTGGCGCAGTAGGGCTCCATGCCGGGCGGACTGACCATGCCGGCGAGCGAGGCGGTGTTGACGAAGTGTCCGCCCTCCCCTTGCGCCTCGATCAGCGGCGTGAAGGTCTCGACGCCGTAGACGACGCCTTTGAGGTTGACGTCGATCACCCAGTCCCAGTCGGCCGGCTGGACGGTCCCCAGCGGGCCGCCGGCGCCGACGCCGGCGTTGTTGCAGACCACGTGCACCTTGCCGAAGGCCGCGATCGCGACGTCCGCAGCGGCCTGCACCGCGGCGCGGCTGGCGACGTCGGTGACGACGCCCTCGGCGCGGATCTGCTTTTCGCGGAGGCCCTGCAAGGCGGCCCCCAGCGCGCTTTGCTCGATGTCGGCCAGCATCACCGACATGCCTTCGCGCCCGAACGCCTCGGCCATCGAGAGGCCGATGCCGCTGGCGCCGCCAGTGATGAAGGCCGTCTTGCCCCGCAGATTTTCCATGCCGTTCCTCCCGTCTTCGTTTCCGAAGATCAAGAGCGGCCGTTGCACGTCTTGTCGAGGCCATTCAGCCGGTCCGAGACGGCGACGATTGTTGCCCCGGCGGACGACGCCGCGTAAACAGCCGCCCGCGTTTCCGTCCCCCGACAGGAGTTCCCCGTGTTCGCCCAGTCGCAAGCGCTCGCCCGCGTCAAGCCGTCCGCCACCCTGGCGGCCGACGCCAAAGCGCGCGCGCTCAGGGCCGCGGGCAAGGACGTGATCTCGCTGGCCGCCGGCGAGCCGGACTTCGACACGCCGGACAACATCAAGGAAGCGGCGATCAGGGCGATCCGCGCCGGCAAGACCAAGTACACCGACGCGGACGGCATCCCGGAGCTGAAGCAGGCGATCTGCGCCAAGTTCGAGCGCGAGAACGGGCTGAAGTACGCGCCCGCGCAGGTGAACGTGTCGCCGGGCGGCAAGCCGGTGATCTACAACGCCATGGTCGCCAGCCTGAACCCCGGCGACGAGGTGGTGATCCCCGCGCCCTACTGGGTGAGCTATCCGGACATGGTGCTGCTGGCCGGCGGCGAGCCGCGCTTCGTGCCCACCCGCGCCGAGACCGGCTTCAAGGTCGAGCCCGCCGCGCTCGAGGCGGCGATAACGCCCAAGACCAAGTGGGTGATCCTCAACTCGCCCTCGAACCCCTCCGGCGCCGCCTACACCCGCGCCGAGCTGCGGGCGGTCGCCGACGTGCTGCTGCGACATCCGCAGGTGTGGATCCTGACCGACGACATGTACGAGCACCTGGTGTTCGGCGATTTCGAGTTCACCACCATCGCCCAGGTCGAACCGGCGCTCTACGAGCGTACGCTGACCATGAACGGGGTCTCCAAGGCCTACGCGATGACCGGATGGCGGATCGGCTATGCGGCCGGACCCGAGCCGCTGATCGCCGCCATGCGCAAGGTGATCAGCCAGACCACCTCCAATCCCTCGTCGATCTCGCAATGGGCGGCGGTGGAGGCGCTGAACGGGCCGCAGGACTTCATCAAGCCGAACGCCAGGCTGTTCGAGGGCCGGCGCGATCTGGTGGTGTCGATGCTGAACCAGGCGAAGGGCATGCACTGCCCGACTCCGGAAGGCGCGTTCTACGTCTACCCCTCGGTGAAGGGCCTGATCGGCAAGACCGCGCCCAGCGGCAAGACCATCGGCTCGGACGAGGACTTCGCCGTGGAGCTGCTGGAGACCGAGGGCGTCGCCGTGGTGTTCGGCGCAGCGTTCGGCCTCTCGCCGTTCTTCCGCATCAGCTACGCGACTTCGAACGAGAAGCTGGAAGACGCCTGCACCCGCATCCAACGCTTCTGCGGCCAGGTGCGGTGACGCGCTCCCTTCCCCCTCGAGGGGAAGGGTCGGGGATGGGGGGCTGCCGCCGGACTATCCTCGGCAGCGAGGCCGGCCGCGCGAGCCCCCCACCCCTAACCCCTCCCCTCGAGGGGGAGGGGCTCTAAGCGAGCCGCGGCCGCCTGCGCCTGCGCCAGGCGCTTCGGCAGGATCGCCTCCATGTTCCGCCGCACCCGTGCGAGGATCTCCGGCGGTGCGGTCTCGGGACGGCCGGCGTTGAAGGGAGGCGACGGGGCGTACTCCAGCTGCAGTTGCAGCGCCTGGGCGAAGTCCTCGCCGGCCAGTTCGGCCGCGACCGTGAGCGCGAAGTCGATCCCGGCGGTGACGCCGCCGCCGGTGATGATGTCGCCGTCACGCGCCACCCGCGCCGGATCGGGGATCGCACCGAACAGGGTGAGCATGTCGCGCCAGGCCCAGTGGCAGGCGGCGCGGCGGCCCCTCAAGCGCCCCGTCGCGGCCAGGATGAGCGAGCCGGTGCAGACGCTGGTGAGGTAGCGCGCGCCGGACGCCAGCCGGTTGGCCTGCGCCATGAACGCCGCGTCGTTGATCACCTCGGTCGCCGCGAAGCCGCCGGGAAAGAACAGCAGGTCGCAGCCCTCGATCTCGGCCATGGCCTTCGTGCCCGCGAAGGTGAGGCCGCCGTCTGAAGTCACCGCGCCGCCCGGCGCCGAGGCTACGATCGTCTCGGCGTTCGGGATGCGGCTGAACACCGTGTGAGGGGCCGTGAAGTCGAACTGGGTCATGCCCGCGTAGATCACCTCGACGATGCGGAATGTCGGCTCGGCCACGGACAGCTCTCCCCGCGATTTAACGCCGCCATCCTGCCGGACATGGGTTGCGGCGGAAACGACAATGTTCCCTCGTTTAACGCGGCCCGCGCGCTGACTCTTGGGCTGTCTGCAAATCGTGTTGAGTGGCGGGTCGGTTCGTGGCCTCTTTCGTGAGTCAAGCCGACGTCCGTCTCGCGGCCGACACTCCGCAGGGGGAGACAACATGTCCATGCAATCGAAATTGCGACCCGTCACGGCCTTCGCGGCGGCGGCGGCCCTTGTCGCCTGCGCGCCGGGCGGCCAATCGCAAGTGGAGCGCGGCAAGTACCTGGTGAGCGTGATCGGCTGCAGCGACTGCCACACGCCCGGCGGGCTTTCGCCGAAGCCGGACCTAACGCGCTTCCTGGGCGGGTCCGACCTTGGCTTCAGTCTGCCGGGCCTGGGCTATTTCGTGCCGCCCAACCTCACGCCGGACAAGGCCACGGGCCTCGGATCGTGGACCGCGGACCAGATCGTCGCGGCCGTGACCGCGGGCGTCGCGCCCGATGGCCGCATGCTAGCGCCAGCCATGCCCGTGTCGGACTTCAAGAACCTGTCGAAGTCGGACGCCTACGCCATCGCGGCCTATCTCAAGAGCCTGCCGCCCGTTAGCCGAAAGGTTCCCGGCCCCGGAGCCGCCAAGCCCTGTGGCGCCGCCGCGGAGTGCCTGGTTCCCTGGTAGGCGATCCTGTCGGCGTCCGGCGGCGCGAGCCTAACCGCCCCGCATCAGCTGGGCGGCCTCCAGCGACGCGGGACCGTCGAAGAGGCAGGTCTCCCAGGTGACGAGGCTCTCCTCGCCCATCAGCTCGATCGCCGCCTGCAGGATCGTGTATTGCATTGAGCTCGAGACGTACTGGCGCTCGCGCAGCGCCATCGCGATCTTGGCGTCAAGGTCTGGGTAGAACTTGAAGTGCGCCAGGGCGCCCTCGACGCCCGGTGCAGGCGTGATGTTCAGCCGGTGGTCGCCGTTCCGGATCACGCCGGCGCCGTGCTTCAGGAGCGGCGCCTTCCAGACAATCATCGGGTCCCAGACGCCATAGATCTCCGAGATCAGCTTCGGGTGCGCCTGGAAGAGTCGGCGTAGCAGCCTGTGCCGGACGCCGCCGTTGAACGGCGTTGGTGTTGGGTTCCCCTGCCAGAAATAGTAGGGGCCGCAGTCGAAATAGGGGTTGGCGTCGAACGGGTTCGTCTCGCGCGGGTAGTTTCGCGCCGCCAGCGTCTCGCCGTAGAAGTCGACCATGGGTGCCGTGAGGTAGGGTCGACCCAATCGCTCGAGCGCCGCGATCAGGTGCGGCAGGTCGCGGAACTCGCCCGGCAGCACGAGGAACTCATCCGCGTCCACCGTCAGCACCCAGCGGTCGCGCAGCAAGCTCTCCGGCACGCTCTCCTTGAGCACGTGCGGCAGGCGCCGATCGTAGCGGTCGCCCTCGGGAGCGAACGAGTCGCCGAAGGCGTGGTCGGAGCGGACGATCGCGCAGTCGGGCTGGGCGCAGAGGAAGTCCACGGTGGGGGCGCCCGAGCGGTCATCGTAGATCAGAAAACCGTCCACACCCAGCTTGCGGTAGTGGTCGAAAAAGAAGGGCAGGAAGTAGTCCTCGTCGCGCATCACCGAGAACACCACCGGCCCGCTGGGTCGGAAGCTGGCGGTTTTCACCATGGTCAGCTTGAGCTGCTTGTCCGCCATGCCAGCCGTTCGCCCCGGAACCCGCGATGTAGAGAAGGATCGGCGACTGGGCTAGATCGTGTCGCCGTCGGCGGCCGGCGCTGCTCCGTCCGAGCCGGCCGCCAGGCAATTCTGCGAGGTGAGCCACGTCTTGGCCGGACTGAAGAAGCGCTCACTGGTGCTGGCCGGCCACGCCACCTCGCTGGCGCTCGAGCCGGAGTTCTGGGCGGCGTTGGAGGCCCTGGCGGCAGCGCGCTCGCTCAGCCTGGCCGGCCAGGTCGCCGCGATCGACGCCGCTCGCGCCGGACGACCGCTGGCCTCGGCCTGCCGCCTCGCCGCCCTCGCTTTCGCGGCGGAGCAAGCGCGACATTAAGCGGCTAATAGGACTTGGGGGCGGGCTTGATCGTTGGAGCGGCCGCGGGTGGATTGCGGATCGGGTGCAAGGGCGGCGACAGCGCAAACCACGCGATGAAGGCCGCCACCACGATGAAGCCGATGGCGCCCCAGACCCAGGGCATCACCGTCTCTTCGTCCTGCGCCTCGGTCTCGGCCTGGGTTTCGGTCTCGATTGGGAACTCGTCGTTGGCCACGGCCAAGGTTGTGCGCCGGCTGAGAAAGTCATGCAACCGGCTGGCCGCGGTCGCCGGCGAAGTTGCCGCGTCGAAATGCCGGACGCCCACTTTCCACCTAAACTCCACTACATTGCAGCCGCGGATTCGGGAGTCGCATGCGCACCGGTACTGTCGCCCTCGCCCTGCTCGTCGCCGCGGCCGCGTGGTCGGCCTCCGCCCAGCCGATGGCGGACCAGGCGCGTGACGACTACCAGGCCGAACTCTCACGCCAGTGTCCCGACAAACAGCTGCAGATGCTGTCCGCGCGCAACCTCAGCGACGCGCTCGACGACTACAAGCAGTCGCTGCCGGCCGACGTCCAAGCGCGCTTCAGCGAAGCCGAGACGGACCAGTGCTCGTCGATCGAGGACGGCGCGGCCTGCGTGAACAATGTTGACCTCGCGACCGCGGAGGACGTGGGTCGGATCGGCGAGCTCGCGGGGGCGGTCTGTTCCGACTTCCTGCAGTGCCGCGGCGAAGGCGACTGCGACTACGCCCGCTGAGGAACGACCCTGCGTCCTTCGAGACGCCCGCTCTCGCGGGCTCCTCAGGATGACGAGGATTTTGGATTGCAACCTCCTTCGTCATGGTGAGGAGCGCTCGTAAGAGCGCGTCTCGAACCACGCACGAACATCGCAACGACGCCGCGGCGCTTCTGCCCGCGGCGCGGCGTGCTACATACGTTCCGGCCTGGAATCGACCATGTCCGAAGACCCCGTCCGCATCTCCGATCTGGCGCGCGCCGCGCCGCCAAACGATTACCTCGTCGGGCTGAACCCCGAGCAGCGGCGGGCGGTGGAGGCGGTCGACGGACCCGTGCTGGTGCTGGCGGGCGCCGGCACCGGCAAGACCCGCGTGCTCACCACCCGCCTGGCGCACATCCTCGCCACCGGCCGGGCGCGGCCGTGGGAGCTGCTGGCGGTCACCTTCACCAACAAGGCCGCGCGCGAGATGCGCGAGCGGATCGCCGCGATCGTCGGACCCTCCGCCGAGGGCCTGCGCTGGGTGGGCACGTTCCACTCGGTGGCCGCGCAGGTCCTGCGCCGCCACGCCGAGCTGGTCGGTCTGAAGTCGAACTACACGATCATCGACGTCGACGACCAGGAACGCCTGATCAAGCAGCTGCTCGAAGCCGAGAACATCGACGCCAAGCGTTGGACCCCACGCCACTTCGCCGGCCTGATCGATCACTGGAAGAACCGCGGCTGGACGCCGGAAAAGCTGCCCGCCGCCGAGGGCGCGCACTTCGCCAACAATCGCGGGCAAAAGCTCTACGCCCTCTACCAGGAGCGCCTGCGGGTGCTGAACGCCTGCGACTTCGGCGACCTCTTGCTGCACAACCTGACCATCTTCACCTCCAACGCCGATGTGCTGGCCGATTACCATAACCGATTCAAATACATCCTGGTGGACGAGTACCAGGACTCCAACGTCGCCCAGTACCTGTGGCTGCGACTGCTGGCGCAAGGTCGGCAGAACCTCTGCTGCGTGGGCGACGACGACCAGTCGATCTACGGCTGGCGCGGCGCCGAAGTGGACAACATCCTGCGCTTCGAGCGCGACTTTCCCGGCGCGGCGGTCATCCGGCTGGAGCGCAACTACCGCTCCACCGCCCACATCCTGGCCGCGGCGTCGGGACTGATCGCCGCCAACCGCGACCGGCTGGGCAAGACGCTGTGGACCGAGGCCGAGGGCGGCGAGAAGGTGCGTGTGCGCGGGGTCTGGGACGGCGAGGCGGAAAGCCGGCTGATCGCCGACGAGATCGAGCGCTGGGTCAAGGACAAGCGTCGGTATCGCGAGTGCGCCATCCTGGTGCGCGCCTCGTTCCAGATGCGGGCCTTCGAAGAGCGGTTCGTGATGCTGCAGATCCCCTACCAGGTGATCGGCGGCCCGAGGTTCTTCGAGCGGGCCGAGATTCGCGACGCCCACGCCTACCTGCGCCAGGTGCAGTCCCAGGACGACGATCTTGCGTTCGAGCGCATCGTCAACACGCCCAAGCGCGGCGTCGGCGACACCACGGTGCAAAAGCTGCTGGCGGTGGCGCGCGCCGAGGGGGTCTCGGCCAGCGCCGCGGCGCGCGAACTGGTGCGCACCGACGAACTGCCCGCCCGCACCCGCACCGCGCTGGCCAACTTCCTGCGCGACATGGATCGCTGGCGGGCGCTGGGCGAGCAGACCCCGCATCCTCGGCTGTTGGAGACCATCCTGGAGGAGAGCGGCTACACCGACGCGCTCAGGCTCGACCGGGGCCCCACCAGCCAGACGCGGCTGGAGAACCTGAAGGAGCTCGTCCAGTCGATGGGCGCCTTCGAGTCCCTGCAGGCGTACCTCGAGCACGTATCGCTGGTGATGGACCTCGACCGCGAGAGCGGCGAGGACTCGGTGCAGATCATGACGCTGCATTCGGCCAAGGGCCTCGAGTTCCCGCTGGTGTTCCTGCCCGGCTGGGAGGAGGGCGTCTTTCCCAGCCAGCGCAGCATGGACGAAAAGGGCGAGAAGGGGCTCGAGGAGGAACGGCGCCTCGCCTACGTCGGCATCACCCGGGCCCGGGAGGAGGCGCGGATTTCCTTCGCCGCCAACCGCCAGGTCTACGGCCGCTGGACCAGCCAGCTGCCCAGTCGGTTCGTCGACGAACTGCCGGTCGCCAACGTCGAGGCCGCCTCCGAGACCGGCTACTACGGCGGCGGACCCGGCATGCGCGAAGCCAATTCGCGCTGGGACGACGCCAACAGCAACTTCGGCGCCGGCTACGCCTCGCCCGGCTGGCGCCGCGCCCAGGAGCGCAACTACCGCGGCGGCCCGGCAGGCGTCACCCAGGTGATCGAGGGCGAAGGCCGCCTCGTCGCCGTCTCCGAGCCCTCAGCCTCCAGCGGCGCCTACCAGAAGGGCGACCGCGTCTTCCACGTGAAGTTCGGCTACGGCCAGGTGCGCTTCGTCGAAGGCAACAAGCTCACCGTCGGCTTCGACAAGGCGGGCGAGAAGAAGGTGATCGACAGCTTCGTCGAGAAGGCTTGAACCCACTCCTCACCCGCGCAGCGGGGGAGGTGTCAGCCGGAGGCTGACGGAGGGGGCGTCCCGGCCAACAGAGCTTCCTCGCTGGCGAGACGCTGGATCTCCAGATCAGCCGCGTCGCGCAACTTGCTGAGCGCCGCTACCTGGAGTTCCAAGAGCGTCTGCTGAGGCTGCCGCGCCACCAACACATTGATCCTGGCGTAGTCGCCGCCTTCGTCATGTCGGAGCTGTTCGGCCAACAGAATCGCCACCTTCGCTTCGCTGTTGGAAGCGGGGACGACGTTCGTCATTTGGATTTGCATTCATAACGCCCAGGCCGGAACGGTCTATCCGCGCGGCCGAATTGGCGCAAAGCCGATAACATCGATGTCGTACTTCGCCAACTCGCAGCGCACCGGCGAGGACCGCTACCCGCCTCATCCTTAGCAGCGACTGAGACGCCCCCTCCGTCGTGCTGCGCACGACACCTCCCCCGCTCTGCGGGTGAGGAGCGTCACCATTCGCCGCCTCGCCAGGTTCTACCCAGCGAAGAAGCGCTCCTCGGCGATCTTGCCGTTTTTCACCAGATAGAGCGCGGTTTCGTCCATCGACGCTTTCTCGCCGCTCTCCTTGTTCGTGGTGCGCAGCTTGAAGCGGACGATGAACTCGTCGGCGTTCACGTAAGGGCCCTCGACCTTCACGTCATCGACCTGGAAGGTCCTATTCCACCATTCGCCCTTGGCGCGCACGGCCGCCTTGCCCCGAGCTTCGCGTTGGTCGCCCATCGGCTCGATGCTGCGCACGTCTTCGGCCCAGTACTTCTCGCCCGCCTCACCGAACCTGCCTTGCTGGCATAGCGTCACCAGATCGTGGGCGATTTCCTGCGTGTTCATGACCGGTTCTCCTCTTCAGCCCCGACCGCCCGTGCTTAGCGCGCCAATGTGTCATTCGTTGGCAGCAGGGTCCGCAAGGGCGTGGTTTGCCAGCTTTCGAGAAAGCCGGACCGGACCCGAGCAAAGCCGAACGCCGGCGCCTATATGGTCTGCCGAACGGTCGCTGACGCGGCCCAAGGGCTCAGGACACCAAGGATATGTCCCAATTCGTCTGCCCCCATTGCGGGGCTGTGAACCGCATTCCCGGCGGGCGCGATGCGCGCCAGGCGAAGTGCGGCAAGTGCCACGCGCCGGTGCTCACCGGCGAGCCGGTGGAAGTGACCGGCGCGGAGCTGGACGCCCATCGCAAGGGCACCCAGGGCGCGGCGATCCTGCTCGACGTCTGGGCGCCCTGGTGCGGACCCTGCCGCGCCATGGCCCCCCAGTTCGCGGAAGCGGCCAAGCAGTTGGAGCCGGACGTGCGGTTGTTGAAGCTCAACTCCGACGCCGAACCGGCCGCCGCCGGCGCGCTCGGCGTCTCGGGGATCCCGGCGCTGTTCCTGATCCGCGACGGCCGCGTCATCGCCCAAACCGCCGGCGCGATGCCTG
>DATJRL010000388.1:0-7571 GCA_035504785.1 Caulobacteraceae bacterium | reverse complement strand
GTGCGCCGCGCCCGCTTCCGGCTCGGCAAGATCGAGCAACGCCTGCACATCCTGGCCGGCCTGCTGATCGTCTTCCTCAATCTCGACGAGGTGATCCGCATCGTCCGCTACGAGGACGAGCCGAAGGCCAGGCTGATGTCGACCTTCGAGATCGACGACATCCAGGCCAGCGCGATTCTCGACACGCGGCTCCGTCAGCTCGCCAAGCTGGAGGAGATGGAGCTGCGCCGCGAGCACGCCGATCTCGCCGAGGAGCGCGACGGCATCCAGGCGATGCTGGCGTCGGACAAGATGCAGTGGAAGCTGGTGGCGGAGGGCCTGCGCCACGTCCGCGAGGCGCTAGGCCCGAACACCGACGTGGGTCGCCGGCGCTCCACCTTCGCCGAGGCCCCCACCATCGACGCCAGCGCCAGCGTCGAGGCGCTGGTGGCGCGCGAGCCGATCACCGTCATCCTCTCCGAGCGCGGCTGGATTCGCGCCGCGCGGGGCCGCATCGACGATCCGTCGGAACTGAAGTTCAAGGAGGGCGACAGCCTCGCCTTCATCTTCCCGGCCGAGACCACGGACAAGCTGCTGCTGTTCGCCTCCGACGGCCGCTTCTTCACCCTGGCCGGCGACAAACTGCCGTCCGCGCGCGGCCAGGGCGAGCCGCTGCGCCTGATGCTCGATCTCGACGACCGGGTGAGCATCCTCGACATCTTCGTCTATCGACCTGGCGCCAAGCGGGTGCTGGCCTCGAAGGCCGGCTACGGATTCCTGCTGCCGGAGGACGAGGCGGTGGCCATGCGCCGCGCCGGCAAACAGGTGCTGACCGTCGACGCCAAGGGCGCCGCCTTCAACCTGCCGGCGGACGGCGACCACCTCGCGGTGCTGGGCGACAACGGCAAGGCGCTGATCTTCCCACTCGCCGAGTTGCCGGAGATGCCACGCGGCAAGGGCGTCAAGCTGCAGAGCTATCGGGAGGGCGGCCTACGCGACGGCCTCGTCTTCAAGGCCGAGGAGGGCGCCGCCTGGACCGACGCCGCCGGCCGCGCCCGCGCCTGGACCGACTGGCAAGGCTGGCTCGGCCGCCGGGCCGGCGCCGGCCGCCTCGTCCCCAAGGGCTTCCCGGCGTCGAAGCGTTTCCGGCCGTAGGGCGGGTCGATTTCAATACAACTCTGAGTGTCATCCCGGCCCTCCGGACTTGATCCTGGGGGGACTCATCCGGGATCTGCCTCACCGCCGGCGGGTTCGCGTCTGTTTCCCGACCTCCGTGCTCGCCCTGACTGGCGCGACCTGGCGACGCGGCGCAGGTGTGGAACGTTGAATGCGCGCTCCTTTCTGATATTGATAATCGTTCGCGACTAGCTTGCCGGATTCGCCGTGCGCCGTATGGACGACCTTGACGTGTCGACGAAAACCGAAGCGGCGCTGATCGCGCCAGCGATCGCCCCGCGTCGGAGCTGGCGGGCGCCGAATTGGCGCTGGTTCGCCGTGGCGGGTCCGGGCCTGCTGGTAATGCTCGCCGACACCGACGCCGGGAGCATCATCACCTCGGCGCAGAGCGGGGCGCAGTGGGGCTACCAGCTGCTCGCGCTGCAGTTTCTGCTGATCCCGGTGCTTTACATCGTGCAGGAGCTGACCCTGCGGCTCGGGCTCGTCACGGGGCGCGGGCACGGCGAACTGATCGCCCAGCGTTTCGGCCGCGGCTGGGCTTGGCTGTCGGTTTCGACCCTGATGGTCGCCTGCGTCGGCGCCATCGTCACCCAGCTCAGCGGCATGGCCGGCGTCGGCGCGCTGTTCGGAATCCCGTCGTGGGCGATGATGATCGGCGTGGTGGGGCTGGTGCTGGCGATGGTCTGGACCGGCTCGTATCTGTCGGTGGAGCGCATCGCCATCGCGCTGGGGCTGTTCGAACTCGCCTTCGTGGCTGTCGCATTCGTTTCGCATCCCAGGACCACGGACGTGGTCGCGCAGATCGGCTCGATGCCCTTCGGCAACGCCAAGTATCTCTACTACGTGGCCGCCAACCTCGGGGCGGTCATCATGCCGTGGATGATCTTCTACCAGCAGTCGGCCGTGCTCGACAAAGGCCTGGAGCCGCGCGACCTGAAGCTGGCGAGGATGGATACGGCGATAGGGGCCGTCGTCACACAGGTGGTGATGGCCGCCGTGCTGACCGTCACCGCGGCCACGATCGGGCGGGGCGGCTCGCACGTCTCGATCGGCGACGTGCCTTCGATCGCCCACGCCCTGACCCCGTTCCTCGGCGACGCCATGGGCCGCATCGTCTTCGCGGCCGGCATGACCGGCGCGGCGATGGTGGCCACGATCGTCGTCTGCCTCACCGCCGCCTGGGGCGTGGGCGAGGTGGCGGGGTTCAAGCGCTCGCTGGAGCACCGTCCGCGCGAGGCCCCCTGGTTCTACGGCATCTTCAGCGTCTGCCTGGTCGGCGGCGGCCTGCTGGTGGCCTCGGGGATCGACCTGGTGCAGCTCTCGGTGGCCGTGGAGGTGATGAACGCCCTGCTGCTGCCCATCGTGCTGGGCTTCCTCTACCTCCTGGCGCTGAAGGCGCTGCCCGAGCCGTACCGCCTCAGCCGCACCTACGCGATCGTTGTGGGCGTGGTTGTGATCGTGACCGCGGGCTTCGGCTTCTTCGCGGGCATCAGCGGCGCGCTCAGCGGCGGGTGATCCTCAGTTTCGATCCGACGGGAAGATCAGGGGCTCGTAGTCGCGTGCGCCGTGGAGCACCCGGAGTATGGTGACCCGATCAATGCCTACCTCATAAAAGATGAGATATGCGCCGTGGACGGCCCGCCGGATCGAGGCGCTGCGATAGCGATCCACCAGTTGAAAGCGTTCCGGGTGCGTCGACAGGCTTTCGCAGCGAGCCCGCAACTCGCGAAGGTAGATCAACCCGCGGCCGGGATTGTCCCGCGAGATCCAATCGGCGATCTCCTCGAGGTCGGCCTCGGCGGCATCAGTGGCCTCGACCCTCACTTGGTTGACTTGTACCTTGCCTCAAGTCGGTCGAACACCTCGCGCAACGGCTTCACCCGGCCGGCCTCCGCGTCGGCGATACCTACCGCGAGGGCGGCGTCGAGGGCCGCAAGCTTCGCCTCGCGCTCCTGGATGAGTCGCACGCCCTCGCGCAGGATCTCGCTCTTGGATCCGTAGCGGCCGTTGCGGACGAGATCGTCCACGAACTGCTCCAGGGGTCCGCCCAGCTCGACGCTGATGGCCATGTGCCGCTCCTTTTTCGCCAATATCAGTTATCGGCGCAGGAGTCGCAAGTCGGCCTAGAAGATCACCTTCTCCTCGCCCCACCAGAGCGGCGACTTGGGCAGGTCGATGAAGCGCTGCTCGTCCTCCAGCAAGCGGCGGCCGGCTTCGGCGGCCTCGGGCGTGCTGGCCATATCCTCGAACGATTCCCACCACAGCTGGGCGACGCCGTCGAAGCCCTCGGGGCCGCGACGCGCCTGGCGCAGTGTCTCGGAGACATCCGCCGGCAGGCTGTGCAGTTGCACGTAGCGGCGGATACGCAGCACGTCCTTCACGCTGGCCACCAGCGGCGCGTGGGTCTCGAACCAGTACGTCTGGAATTCCTCGCGGCTGAGATGCGGCAGGCGGACGAGGCAGAAGGTGAGCTTGATCATGGCGTCTCCTCGGCCAGGGCTATGAGCTCGCGCTCGGCGGAGCGGCCCGCCGCCTCGGCGGCGATCCGGGCCCCGATCGCCGTGGCGGCGGCACGATAGCTCGGATCGGAAAGCACTGCCCGCACGGCTTCGGCGATCTCGTCCGGCCGCGCGTCAGGCGGCAGTCTCACGCCGGCGCCGCGCTCGACGATGCGCTGGGCGTTGTCCGGCTGATCGCGGCCGAGCGGCAGCGCCACCACCGGGACCCCGGCCATGAGCGGCCGCAGCGCCGAGGCGTGGCCGGCGTGGGTGACGACGGCGGAGGCCAGCGGCAGGACAGGGCCGTGCGGCGCGCGAGCGGCCACTGCGACGTTCGGCGGGGTCGCGAAGCTCTCCGGGGCCAGCGACGGCCCGAGGGTGACCACCGCCCGTACGTCGAGGCCGCCCAGGGCCTCGATCACCCGCCGCAGCGCCGCTTCCTGGCCCTGGTACATGGTCGAGAACGACACCAGCACCAGCGGACGCGGGTCCGTCGCCGGCCAAGGCGAAGTCCAGTCCTCGGTCCACTGTGGATCGGCGAGATAGGGGCCGACATAGGCGAAGGGCAAGGGCAGCGCCTGGTCGAAATCGAAGGCGCGGCTGGTGGCGAGAAGGATGCGGCCGGCGGCGTTCAGCTGCTGGAAGATGTCCGCCAGAGGCCCCAGTCCCAGCGTCCCTCGCGCGGCGTTCAGGGCCGGCAAGCCGCACTGGAAGGCCTGGCGCGTGGCTTTCCGCAGCCTGCCATAGAGCTCGAAGTCGAACGCGGTTCGCGGGGGCGGCAGGCCGCCGCCAAAGGGCGGCGCTTGCTCGAGGGTGGGCAGCGACCAGACGTTGGCCGCGAGCACCGCCAGGCGCACGTCCCGCGCCTCGGCGGCGGCCATGACGCCGAACAGCAGCTCGTGGCAGACCACCACCTGGGGGGAGAACGCCTCGATGGCGTCGGCGGCGTCCAGGCCATAGAGGGCCGCCGGGCCGCAGACGATGCGGTCGCACAGCCGTTCGATCGTCTCCAGCGGCGTCGCGGCCAGCCAGTCCTGGATCGGGTCGCTTTCCGGCGCGCGATCCGAGCGGGAGGGGGCGCGTCGCCAGGTCTGGAAGGGCACGCCGAACGCCGCGCAGTCGCCGGCGTTGATCGCGTCGCTCAGCAGCAACACCTGATGGCCGAGATCCATCAGTCCGCGGGCGACCAACACCATCGGTTGAACGTGGCCGCCGCCTTCCCATGTGGCGAAGAGGAATCGCGCCATGCCCGTCGGATACGCGGCGCGCCCTCTGTCTGGCAACGCTTGGCGGCTTTGGCCTTGACTTGACACAGGCGCGGACGAAAGGGAGCACAGCGGGGTTGAACCGGGCGTGGCCGGATGGTCTGATCCGCGAGCGCCGGGACGGCGGCGCTGAAGCGACGGGAGGTGCGGCCTGTGCTAGGCAGGAGCGTCGTCGACTGGGCTTCTTCGCGAGCGCCGTTCCTGGGCCGCGGTCACGGCGACGTCGGCCCGAAGCTCGTCGACACCACCATGCTCTATGCGCCCAAGAGCGGCGGGGTGAAGCGCTACCTCACCGCCAAGCGCGCCTGGTTCTCCAGAGCCCGTCCGCACATCCGCCACACGCTCGTGGTGCCGGGCTCGCGCCACGCCTACGACGGCAATGGACGCCTCTCGGTCTATGCGGCGCCGCTGCCGTTCGGCGACGGCTATCGCTGGCCGGTGGGTAAGACGCAGTGGATGAAGCGGCTGTTGCGCGAACGGCCGACCCTGATCGAGGCGGGCGATCCCTACACCCCGGGTCTGGCGGCCCTGATGGCGGGCGAGGCGCTGGGCGCGCCTGTCATAGGGTTTTGCCACACCGACCTCGGCGCATTGGCGGCGCTGCACATCGGCGAGTGGGCGGAAAAGCCGGTGCGCAGGCACTGGGGCGAGATCTACCGCCGTTTCGACCGCGCCGTGGCGCCCAGCCGTTACATCGCCGCGCGCCTGGCCGACGCCGGCGTCGACGATCCTGTCGCGCTGCCGCTAGGCGTGGATGTCGAGACCTTCCGGCCAGACGGCGCCGACCCCATCGGGCTGCGTCGCCGGCTAGGCCTGACCCCCGCGCACCGCCTGCTGGTCTTCGCCGGGCGCCCGGCGCGGGAGAAGCGGGTGGACGTGCTCGTGGAAGCCGTGGAGCGTCTGGGCGATCCTTACGTCCTGCTGCTGGTGGGCGCGCGGGCGACGACGCCGTCGCCGGGCCGGGTGATCGAGCTGCCCTACGAACGCGAACCCGGGCGGCTGGCGGCGCTGATGGCGAGCTGCGACGCCTTCGTCCACGCCAACGACTCCGAGCCCTTTGGCCTCATCGTGCTCGAGGCGATGGCCTGCGGCCTTCCCGTCGTCGGCGTCGATTCGGGCGGGGTCGCGGAAAGCGTCGACGAGGCCGTCGGCGCGCTGGCGCTGCGCTCCGCCGCGCCGGAGTTCGCCGAGGCGATCGACGGCCTGTTCGCGGACGACGTGGAGGCGCGCGGACGCTCGGCGCTGCAACGCGCCCGCGAACGCCACGGCTGGGACGCTGTGTTCCAGCGCCTCTCGCGCCTCTATGCGGACGTCAGCGGCGAGCCGGCCTTCGCCAAACCGCCGCCGGACTTCGCGCTGGCGAGTTAGTCGCGTCCACTCCGTCACCCCGGACGGCAACGCCGATCCGGGGCCGGACCATCCGGTTCCGAGACGTCTTCCAGTTGGGTAGCGTCGCTTCCGGCCCCGGATCAGCGCCGCCGGTGGCGGCTTGTCCGGGGTGACGGAGCCAGCTTCCCTCAAGCCCCCACCAGCGCGTCGCCGAGGGCGTCGAAGCGTTCCATCAGCGTCTTGCCGTCGGGCCGGCCCTTCAGGCAGCTCTCCACCAGCGCCCGCGTCGACGCCGCGGCGGACTTCGGCACGTTGTCGGCGTTCCAGGCGACGATCTTCGCCCACACCGGGTCGATGAAGCTCTTCCCTTCCGCCGGCCCGTTCGGGGTCTTGAAGCGGAAGGTGCGCAGTTCGGAGATGAAGAGCTGCAGGTAGGCGACATGGCTCGCCTCGTCCTGGCGGATCTGGTCGACGATCACCGCGGCGCGCTCCGCATCGGGCCGGCGATCGGTGAACACCTCCGGATCGCGGAAGAGGGCGACGTTGAACGCGAAGCCCCGCTCGGCGCGGATCTCGATCATCAGGATGTTCATCAACTGCTTTACCAGCATCTCGTGCGGGATCGGAATCTGCGGCATCTCGCGTCCCTCGCCGCCGGGACGGCCGCTGCGCTCGGGAATCTCGGGGATCGGGTGGGCGTTCTCGCCCAGCACCAGGTCGCGGGCCAGGTACCACATCCGGTCGTGCGCCCCGACGTCGCTGACGCCGTCGCCGCCCTCGTCGAGACCGTGGGCGACGAAAAGTCCCTTGTTGAGGTGCGCGGTCGCCGTCTCCGAGATGTCGTCCTCGACCAGCGGCTGGAAGTCCGGCGCCGTGATCGAGGCGAGCATCTTGCCGCGCCCCTCGATGATCCCGGTCGTGGTGAGGTTGTTCCACAGCGGCAGCGTGACGCCGGCGGAGAGCAGCAGCTTCATCTGCGCCAGGTTGGGGTAGTGCGGCGCGTGCAGGATGCGCGTGGAGGCGTCGATCAGCTCGCCGCCGGCGTCCAGCAGCCGCTTGCGCCAGGCCTCGATCGCCGGCCAGCGGCCGAGGGTGCGGGGCGAGATGTACGTCCCCTTCGCATCATAGCCGCCGTGCAGGCGGCGCGGGCCGAACGAATTCAGCCGCGCGAACGGCGGGTCGGCGAGGATTTCTTCGGTGGTATAGCGCAATTGCATGAAATGGCGTCCTGAGCGGGAAATATCGCCCAACTTAACGCCGTTCAGGGGCCCGGGTCACGCCCTTACGCGGGTCAGCGCGATGGAGTGAGCCCCTGCCTGACGCG